>DASZOW010000710.1:0-9449 GCA_035550615.1 Puia sp. | reverse complement strand
GGCATTGCCCACGAGATTGATCAGCACCTGGTTCAGCCGGTGAGGGTCGCCTATCAGCGAGCCGGGGATCTTCGGATCGAGGGTGATCTCGAAGGTCAGGCCTTTTTTGAGGATACGCGATTCGAAAAGCGCCCAGATATTGGCGGTGACGTCCTGCAGATTGAAACCGATCTTTTCTATGGTCAGCTTTCCGGCCTTGATCTTCGAGAGATCGAGGATGTCGTCGATGATGACAAGCAGGTTATCGGCGGAGCGGCGGATGACGCCGGCAAATTGGTCCTGTTGGGGAGTCAGCCTGGTCTCGAGCAGGAGGTTGGTCATACCTACGATGCCGTTCATGGGCGTACGGATCTCATGGCTCATGTTGGCGAGGAACTGCTCCTGCATCCTCCTGGCTTCTTCCGCTTCGGTCTTGGCAGCGACCAGCTGCTGGCGATTGTCGATTCTCTCCGTGATGTCCGTGGCGATGCCGCTGATGCCATAAATCTTATTATTCTTATCGCGGAGCGGGAATTTTGTCAGCAGCACATGGATCTCCATGTCGGGCGTGCGCAGACGCTCTTCGACCTGGATCGGTTTCCCCGATGCCAGGAGCTCCTTGTCCAAGGCGTTGTAACGTTCCCCCTCTTCCGGCGAGGCGATCTCGGCAACGGTATGGCCGATGACCTGGTCTTCGGTGAGCTGTAAGACTTCGAGGAAACGGCGGTTGACCATGAGGTAACGTCCCTGCAGGTCTTTGACATAGAAGATCGAGGTGGTATTGTCGAGGATCGATTGGAGGAATAGCTGTTGTTCGTTGAGCCGGGTTTCGACGCCCCGCAGCTGTTGCTGGATGCGTCTCTTTTCGCTGATATCGCGGACAAAACACTGGAAACCGAAGGACCCATCGGCTCTCGCCAGCAGGAGGGCATCCTGTTCCACCCATTTTTTTTCGCCGGTGCGGCTGATGGCGGAAAATTCCAGATGGGTCTCGCGGCTGGCGGTCCTCACCTGGTTGTTGTAATGATCGGAGACGGCTGAGAGGTATTCGGGCGCTACCAGCAGGGAGAAATGTTGCCCGACAAGCTCTTCCGGGGTATAGCCGGTAAGGGTATATACACCTGCGCTGGCATATTCGATCTGCCCGCGGATATCGGTGGTATAGATGACACCACTGATGTTGTCGATGAGCTCGCGATAGTTTTGTGGCAAGGAAGCGGTTTTCATGGTAAAGGGGAGGTTTTCATAGTCAGTGCCAGCCGGCGGGGCGGACCGGCTCGATAAAAATAACGCCAATTACGTAGGTAACGGAGATCCGAAGGTTTTGAAAATCATTTTTTAAGTAGAACTACTTAACGATTTGCCCAAAATAACCGCATGTATTTTAAATTATAGTAATCAATAAATTATAGCAATATAAATGGGCTAAAATATTTAGTTTTTATTGCTTTCAGAAAATTTTTTTCCCGGGACAAGTTGATCGGCGATCTTAGCAAACAGATGGAGGTGAGGTTACCGGAGTGAGATGCAGCGATTGCGGACCTGGGGATCGCGATTTTGATTAAAACTTAGTTTAACATGCGAATACGATTGCTTGTCTTAATGTTTTCTATTATGAGCTTAGGATGTCATCATTCCGGCGACGCGCCAACGTTTGCGCCGGGGACCTTTGGGTATGATCTTGATTTTTTGAACCGGCATGACAGTGTTGTCGTCTTGCGCTCCGGAGAGTCTTCTGTGATCGTTTCACCCAGGTACCAGGGGAAGGTGCTCACGTCCACTGCCGCCGGGGATAGCGGGCGGAGTTTCGGGTGGGTACATTACAAGGCCTTTAGCGGGCCATTGGACGCGCACATGAATGCTTATGGCGGCGAGAACCGGCTTTGGCTGGGGCCGGAAGGGGGGAAGTTCTCGCTGTTCTTTCCGCCGGAGGCGAAGATGGAGTTTGCGAACTGGAAGACGCCGGCGCCTTTTGATACCGAGGCCTGGGATGTCCTTTCTGCTTCGCCGTCCGCCGTCGACCTGCGCAAGGACATGCAGCTGGTGAACTATGCGGGGACGCGGCTTAGCCTGTCGATAGACCGGAAGATCTCCATTTTGGACCGGGCTGCCGTGGATTCGGCATTGGGCGTTTCTTTGGATACCGGAGTGGCAGTCGTTGGCTATAGCACCGTGAATACGCTGACCAATACCGGTGGGCAGCCGTGGACCGAGACGACGGGGATGCCGTGTATGTGGTTGCTGGATATGTTCCCGCCTTCTGCCGGGACGACCATTATTATTCCTTATACCGTTGGAGATGGCAGTAAGCCGGCTACCACGGATTATTTTGGTGAGATCCCCGCGGATCGGATTAGTTTTTCCGATGGTGTGTTGCGGTTTCGGGCCGATGGGAAGAGCCGTGGGAAGCTGGGCATCCATCCGCTGCGGGCGAAGCCTTTTGCCGGCAGCTATGACTCGCTGCATCATGTGCTGACCATCATAGCTTTTGACGTCGACACCGCCGCGCGTTATCTCAACCAGGAATGGCGGACGGACCGGCCGGTTTTCTCGGGAGATGCGGTCAACGCCTATAACGATGGGCCGCTCGCGGATGGCAGCCAGATGGGGCCGTTCTATGAGCTCGAGAGTGTTTCGCCGGCGGCTTTCCTGCGGCCCGGCGAGGAGCAGGTGCATCGCCATGCGGTGTTTCACTTTACGGGGTCGCCGGAGGCGTTGGATGCGATTGCCCGGAAGGTGCTGGGAGCGGGGGTGACGAGATGACGCATTGGGGATTTTTTGGCGGTCGTAAGGGGGGTTTTTGGCGGGCTTCTTTTTGGCGGCGGATTCGCGAACATTCGGGGTGGGGGGATGTTATTATATAGCGATTTACATAAATCTTAAACCATGGAGAAGAAAGACATACGTGCGGCGTATAGGAAGTACTGGCTGGAGAATGGTAAACGGCCGGTGTCGGTATATGCCTTTTGTCAGCAGCTGGGCTTCGCTGAGACGGCATTTTATGACAGCTATGCCTCGTTTGACGCGCTTGAAAAGGACATCTGGCGCGCGTTCTTCGACGAGACGGTGGAAAAGCTGAAGGCCGACGAGACCTACAGGGGGTACTCGGCGAGGGAGAAGCTACTGGCTTTTTATTTCCTTTGGGTACAACAGCTGCGGGAAAACAGGAGCTATATCCTGGTCCAAAAGGAGCGGTTCCTGGCTCCGGGCATGCACCTGGACAAGCTGGAGGCTTTCCGGGTGGCGTTCTACGAGTATATCCGCGACCTCATCAAGGAGGGTTATCAGAGCGGCGAGGTCAAGGAGCGCAAATATATCTCCGACCAATATGTCCACGGTTTCTGGGCGCAGGCGCTGTTCGTGCTTCGTTACTGGATCAGGGACGACAGCGAACGTTTCGAAATGACCGACGCCGCCATCGAAAAGGCGGTCAACCTCAGTTTCCAGCTCATCCAATCCAACACGTTCGACAGCATCCTCGATTTCGGGAAATTCGTGTTTGCAAGGAAATAATATGAAGGAACAGACATCCATCCCTACCGGAAAAGTAGAAAGGGCGAGCAGATTTGTAGCCACGGGTCTCAAGGTCGGGGGCAACTATCTCAAGCACTATACAAAAAAGCTGATCGATCCGACCGTAAGCCGGGAGGAGCTTCATGCCGACAATGCGGAAGACATCTACGACACGCTCAGCAGCCTCAAGGGCAGCGCGCTCAAGGTAGCGCAGATGCTCAGCATGGACAAGGGCATGTTGCCGAAGGCGTATACCGAACGGTTCGCGATGTCTCAATATAGCGCGCCGCCGCTCAGCGGGCCGCTGGTCGTCAATACCTTTCTCAAGACGCTTGGCAAACCGCCGGCGCAGCTATACGATAAATTCGAGATGCAGGCGTCCAATGCGGCATCGATCGGGCAGGTCCACAAGGCTATGAAATGGGGCAAGGAGCTGGCGGTGAAGATCCAGTATCCCGGCGTGGCGAACAGTGTGCGGTCCGATCTGCGGATCGTGAAGCCGTTTGCCTTGCGGATCGTGGGGATGAACGAGGTCGACATGGACAAATATTTCCAGGAGATCGAGACCAAGCTGCTCGAGGAGACGGATTATAAGCTGGAACTGCGGCGGTCCATGGAGGTGTCGGCGCAATGTGCGCATATTCCGAACCTGGTTTTTCCGGTGTATTATCCGGAGCTTTCGAGTGAGAGGATCATCACCATGGATTGGTTGCACGGGTTCCACCTGAAGGAGTTCCTGTCGCGCGCCCCTTCGCAGGAGTCTCGCGATAGCATTGGGCAAGCCTTGTGGGATTTCTACCAGTTCCAGGTGCATGCCCTCAAGAAAGTGCACGCAGACCCACACCCGGGTAACTTCCTGATGCGGGATGACGGCACCGTGGGCGTGTTCGACTTCGGCTGTATCAAGGAGATTCCCGAAGACTTTTATGTCAACTATTTCCTTTTGACGAACCAGGAGCTGTTGAAGGATGAGGTGCGGCGCAGGGAGATCTATACCAATCTCGAAATGATCCATCCGAGCGACACGGAGAAGGAGATCGAATTCTTTTCCGGGCTGTTCCAGAAGATGATCGATATGCTGACGCTGCCTTTTACGCGGGAGGAGTTCGACTTTGGCGACGAGTCGTATTTTGCGGCGATCTATGAATATATGGACTATATTTCCAATCTCAAAGAGGTCAGGGAGTCGAAGGTGGCGCGTGGGTCGCGTCATTCGCTGTATGTGAACCGGACGTATTTTGGGTTGTATTCGATCCTGAGCGACCTCAGGGCGCGGGTGATCACGAGCCAGGAACGGCTGAAGCCGTTTCTTCAATAGCTTTTAGGAGTTGTGAGGCCGCCGCCGCCGGAGGCGGCGGCGCGGCGTGGCGGTTGAGGACCACCGATTCATGCATTTCCGGGGTGTTGACGGGATAAAACCCCTTGGCTTTTAATCGGGCGCTGAGGCGCTCGCGGGCATGGCGCTCGCCATGGATGATATAAACTCCGCGGACCAGGCTCGGGTCCTGGCAACCGATAAACTTACACAGATCGTTGGCGTCGCCGTGGGCGCTGAGGCCACGGAGCTGTTTGACGGCGGCTTTTACCTCATATTCCTGGCCTTCAAAATCAATCTTCTTTTTTCCCGATAGCAAGACGCCGCCGAGCGACTGCAGTCCGCAATATCCCGAGAATAAGATCGTATGTCTTGGATCGCCGACTACATCGCGGATGTGAAACCGCACCCTGCCTGCGTCGGCGGTGCCGCTCGAGGCGATGATGACACAGGGTTCCTGGTATTCCCGGAGGCGGATGCTGTCCTCGGTGGCCTCGACATATTTGAGCCCTTTGAAGCCAAAGGGGTCTTGACCTTCTCCCAATTCCTGTTGCAGTTTATCGACGTATTCCGTTGTCTGCGCGGCGAGGACGCGCGTGGCGGCGATGCCCAGGGGGCTGTCGACAAAATATTGCAGGTCGGGCAGCCGGTTCTCGGCTTCGAGCTGGCGAAGCACATAGAGCAGTTCCTGGGTCCGCCCGACGCTGAATGCGGGGATCACCAGCTTACCTTTTTTCCCGAGACAGGTCTTCCGGATATGGCCAAGCAGGATGTCTACATTGCTCAGGAGCAGGTTGTGGTCCCGGTCGCCATACGTGCTTTCCAGCAGGAGGTAGTCGGCTTGCGGAAATTCCGTGGCGGGGCGCCAGAGTGGATGGGTAGCGCGGCCTACATCGCCGCTGAATGCAATGGAGGTCCGGCCATGTGCCGCGGGAAGATCGACATAGATGGCCGCCGCGCCGGCGAGATGCCCCGTGCGGGTATAGAAGACGCGGACATTGTCAAGGGGTTCGAACCATCGATCGAATTCGACATCGGTCATCCGGTCCATTGTGAGCTTTACGTCTTCTTCCGTGTAGCAGGTTTGCTGGTCGGGATCGGGGGTGGCGTGACTGCAAGTTTGCGGGTTAGGATCGGGGGAGGCGTGATTGCAAGTTTGCCGGTCTGGGTCGCGGGAAGCGTGCGCCTGGATCTGTGCGCTGTCCATCAGCAGGATCTCCGTGAGTTCGCGGGTCGGCCGCGTGCAGAAGATCTTACCGCGGAAGCCATCGGCTACGAGTTTGGGCAGGAGGCCGGAGTGGTCGATATGCGCATGGGACAGGAGGACGGCGTGCAGCTCGGCGGGGTCGAAGCCAAAGGTGGAATTCAGCGAGGCGGTGTGATTGCCCATCCCCTGGAAGAGGCCACAGTCTAATAAGATCCTCCGACCGTCGTCGAGCGTGATAAGGTGTTTGGTGCCGGTGACGGTTCCGGCTGCGCCAAGAAAAGAGATAGTCATGAGGATTGGTATCAAAATTTTGTGCCAGGGTATTTTTTGCCGACGCCCACCCAACAGTTTTCGTAATTTTCGGTTTTGTTTTTTTATGCGGCGGCTTTTTAAAATGGATGAATCGGTTTTGAGCGAGCATGCGGCGCTTGGGAGCACGGAGGAATGTTATTATTTGCTCGAATATCTGCCGGGGAAGCGGTATGGGTTTAGTTGGGAGAATGATGCGATCAAGCATTTGAAACGGCGGAAGGATCGCTCGCAGGGGATTGCGCTGAGGTGGAAGGAGCAGGCGATTCGGGAAGTCGGCGATCTTTTGGGACCGGCGATATGCGAGGTGATCGATTTTGCTACGACGACGATCGTGCCGGTTCCGCCTAGCCGCGTGCGGCCGGATGAGTTTTATGACGACCGGGTCATGCAGCTCCTGCGGCGGGCCTGTCCAACGGGTACGGATATCCGCGAGCTGATCGTTTGCCGCGAGGGGAGGATGGCGGCGCATGAGAGTGAGCGGCGGCCGGGGGTTGAGGAGCTGATTGGGAATTATGAATTGGGGCCGTTGGAAATCGTCGACGGGATAGTCGGAAAGGCCGCTGATGGCTCGCTGGTGAATGGGACTGCTGGCGGCTCGCCGGTGCTGGAGAGGATCGTGCTCTTCGACGACGTCATTACCAGCGGGAACCATTTTATGGCTTGTAAGCGATTCTTGCTGCGGCATTTTCCGGGGCGGGAGGTCGCGGGGGTGTTTGTTGCGAGACGGGCGTTGTCGTTGGCTGCGTGCGGCGGCGATCAATTAGCCCGGTAGTTATTCAGCACGGTCTTGATGTCTTCGAGGCGGAACGGTTTGGTGATGATGTCGTCCATGCCGGCTTCGAGGCAGCGGTCGCGGTCTTTGGCCATGACGGCGGCGGTGAGGGCGATGATGGGGGTTTTGGCTTTGGGGCCGGGTCTTTCGCGGATGAGGCGGGTAGCTTCGAGCCCGTCCATTTCGGGCATGTTGACGTCCATGAAGATCAGGGCGGGGTTGCAGTCGTCGAGGCAATCGACGGCTTCGCGGCCGTTGGCGGCTTTTATGACGGTGCAGCCCATTTTTGTGAGGACTTCGGAGATCAGGAGCATGTTGACAGGATCGTCTTCGGCGACGATGATGGTGGGCGCGCCGGGGGTGTGGCTGAGGGCCGGATGCGGGCCGGGGGCGGGCATTTCGCCGGGGACGGGATGGGAGCCGGGGGCGGTCGAGGGGATGGCGGTTCTTTTCTCGAAGATCGAGCAGAGGGTGGCATCGAGCTCGTGCAGTTTCACGGGTTTCGACAGGAACAGATCGATCCCGACGCGTTGAGCGGCCAGTTGATGCAGGGTCCGGTCCATCGACGACAACATCAGGATAAACGGCCGGGACTGCGGGTGCGAGGCGGACGCGGATTGGGACTGCGGCTGGTGTGGCGCCGCCGCCTGCATTTCCCAGCGGCGCTTGATCTCGCGGACCAGGGTGATGCCATCCATCTCGGGCATCTGATGATCGGTGATGATCAGATCAAAAGGTCGTCCCGACTCCTGGGCTTCGCTGATCGTCTTCAGGGCCTCGGCGCCACTGCGGGCGAGCTGCGCGTCGACACCGAGATGGGTCAGCAGTGCTTTCATCAGCCGGCAATTAGTCTCGTTGTCATCGACCACCAGCAACCGGCCGAGTTGGGGCCTTTTTGGCGCCGCGGTCGCGGGCTGATCCTCCAGCACCTCCAATGGCAGCAGTACGGTAAATCGACTCCCCTTCCCGGGTACGCTATCGACCTGCAGCGATCCGCCCATCATCTCAGCCAAATGCTTCGCGATGGTAAGCCCGAGGCCCGTGCCGCCATACGTCCGTGTCGTCGAGCTATCGGCCTGCGTGAACCGCTCGAAGATCTGGTCCAGCTTTTCTTTGGGAATGCCGATGCCGGTGTCAGTCACCGAGATCCTCAGCATCTGCTGCGGCTGGTCGATATTCAGACTCGGGATCAGGGGATGTGCCGATATGCCCGGAATCGGGGGAGCGGTCAAGCCTGCAGTCGGGGGATGAGCGGGCACGCCCGCGATGGCGGAATGAACGTCGGCACCGGGCGCGGTTTGCTGCCGGGCTTCTATGACGACCTCGCCTTTCTCGGTAAACTTGATGGCATTGCCGAGGAGGTTGATGAGGATCTGGCGCCAGCGTACAGGATCGCCTTTGACCTGGATGGGGAGGGAGGGATCGAGGTCGCATATGAGCTCAAGACCCTTTTCGAAGGCTTTCAGGGCGAGGATGTCGACGGTCTCCTGCATCACGGTCGTGGGATTGAACGCGACATTGTCGATGATGAGCTTGCCGGCTTCGATCTTGGAATAATCGAGAATATCATTGATTATACTCAGCAGATTATGCCCCGCCCGCTGTACATTCTGGACATAGCCGCGCTCGGGTTCGTATATGGTCCCGGTGAGGGCCAGATCGGAGAAGCCTATGATCGCATTCATCGGCGTCCGCAGCTCGTGGCTCATATTGGCGAGGAAATCGCTTTTTGCCTGGTCGGCTTTCTCGGCTTGAGTCCGGGCTAAACGCTCTTCCTCCATAGCCTGGTTCAACAGCTCGGTCCGTTCCTGCACCTGTTTTTCGAGTATCCGTTTCTGACGCTGGATCGCCCGCACCCTGACCTTGATCCCCAGCCAGATGATGATGACGACGCTCAGGGTCACCAGCACGAAGAACCACCATGTACGCCAGAACGGCGGGGTGATCGTCAGTCGGATGGTGGCCTCGCCGGGGAGCCAGCTGCCGTCTTCGTTCAACGCCCGGACCTTGAAGGTATATGAGCCGGGGTTGAGATTGGTATAGGTCGCGGTGCGTTTCTTGCCGATGAAATTCCATTTTTCGTCGAAGCCTTCCAGCATATAGGCATAGTGCTTCCGGGCCTTGAGGGTATAATCGAGCGAGGCGAACTCGAAGGTGAAGACGCTGCTGCGGTACGACAATGTTAGATTGCGCGTGTCCGTTATATCGCGGGTCAGCGGGCTCGGGTCGTCGGAGCCGGGGGTGAGGGCGGGTTGGTCGGTACCGGCCGGGGGCTGGCTGGCGGCGCCGGTGGTGGTTTGGGACGCGGCGGATTGAGGCTTTGCGGGCTGGCCGGTGCCGGGGGACTGGCC
>DASZOW010000709.1:0-6827 GCA_035550615.1 Puia sp. | reverse complement strand
AGCAAAGACATCCTTCATCCCAATCACTTCGTTGAAAACATCGACACGGATTCTCTTATTGGGCTGTAGAGATTCCAAGGGTAGACCTTTTATTTCTGCGCCTATTACGCCCGCGGTCCATATGACGCATTTGCTGCCGATAACGCTGCCATCGCTTAGAAGCACTCCGGCTCCGTCAAACTCTTTGAGAATCGTATCCGTCCGGACTTCTACACCTAATTTTGCCAGGTACTCTTTTACGGTGACTCCGTTTTTTTTGTCCATACCATTTAATAAGCCACTTGCTGCCTCGATAAGAAAGATGTGCATTTTGCAGAAATTCACTTCGGTATAGTCCTTCGGCAGAATATGCGCTTTCATTTCCGCTATGGCTCCAGCCAGTTCTACGCCGGTAGGACCGCCTCCAACGATCACCACGTTAAGGAGCGCCTCTCTTGTTCCTTCGTCTTCTGCGATAATCGCCTTCTCATAGTTCTGAAGCAAGGTATTTCTCAGTAACAGCGCCTCGGATACGGATTTCATCGAATACGCATTTTCCTGCAGCTGTCGGTTATTGAAATAGTTAGTAACAGACCCCTGCGCGAGTACCAGGTAATCATACGAGATCTCTCCGATGGAGGTAGCTATAGTTTTGGATGGCTCGTGAACGGATAATACCTCGGCCACCCTGATATAAACATTTTCCTGCTTTCGGAATATTTTTCTCAGCGGAAAACTGATGCTGCCTGGATCCAGTCCGCCGGTAACCAGCTGGTATAACAGCGGCTGAAACTGATGATAGTTGTTCTTGTCAAGGAGGATTACCTGAAATCGTGCCGGGGGTAACTTTTTTGCGAGGGCTAATCCTGCGAAACCGGCGCCTATGATAACGACCCGCTTCTGATTTGGTTTGAGATCCGGCCAGTCCATAAAATATTATTTAAGAGTCCAAAAATGATCATTCCAGTTGTTGTCCACATCCAGCTGCTTTTCCGAGCCAATTCGTTCTAAAGCTGATAACTGGGCCCCGGTTAGAACTCTTTGCAGATGGTTAAACAGCGTTCTTTCTTCAAATCGGATATGCCGGTCAAGCGTATCGGCAAAGGCCGCCAGCAGATCTTTGTTCGAGCTATCCCTGGTGATCCGCTCAACGAGCTCATAGATCTTTCTGTGATCGCCCAATGCCTTGGCCCGGACAAAGTCTCCTTCGGGTAGTTGAGAGAATAAGTCCACTTCTTCCTTCCTGAAATGAGGTAATAAATCTTGTTCAAAGAAATAAAGCAGATAACTGCTGATCCGTTCCCCGGAAACACCTGATTCCAGGCCTCGTCTTATCTTCCAGACCAATAATAACCCGAAGTGGTGATCTCTCGAGAACGCAACAAGCGCAGGATGTCGTTTGATAGGGTGTGTCTTATTTTCGATTTTACGGGTCAGCTTCTCGACAAGCGCGTTACCTGTGTCTTCGGCATAAATTCCGTAGGCGTTCACCACAAAGCCCTTTATCCCGAATTTATCGGAAGAAATTGCAAATAAGATCATCTCATCATCAGGGTCGGTCTGGCCCTCGAATCTGAGTATTTCGTCGATTTGAAACTCTTCCGGAGAAAGTGTTGCGGAAGTGCTGCTGCATATAAGGCAGTTGTCTCCCGGAAGGACAGAAAAGTCCTGGGTATAACCTCTGGCCTTGAGCTGGTCGAGCGCATCAACAAGTGTGTCGCAGGTAGTCAATAGATTTTCCATAATAAGTATTTTGTTTGTTAACTAATAATCGCCATCTCCCTCGAGTTGTAGCTCCTTTGGAAAAAGAATGTTACTCTCAAGATGAATGTGAATACGCAGGTCGTTTTCAAATTCCGCGAGCATTTTATAGAACGCGGAGTAGGTGGCACAGGCATCTTTTGGCAACGTGTAATCGTTGCATAAGTGCGCTATCTCACGGATCAATCCTACCATCGACCCGTGCTCCGTTTCCATAACATTTACCGCCCGGCGCATGGTCTGGATACGCCGCTGGTGCGTGCCACCCTTACCGGCCTTTACGAGCTCCTTGATGTAGGGGAATAAGATACCTTCTTCCTTTGCTATATGCTCCGTCAACGCCGAGCTAAACTCATCTGATAGACGTTTTATTAACCTTAGTTCCGGGTGGTCTTCGCCATGGGCGCGGTTTAGCTTGCAGGCATAAGCCGTGATGACCGGGAGGTTTCTCCTTACGTACGCATGATGGATGTTAAAGATGTACTCTGCCAGAATATCCGCGTTCCAGTCGGTACATTCCATCGGGTTGACCGTATTTTCCGTTGTCGTTAGCATATCCCTTGCATTCCTGTTGTGGAGTTGTCAGTACAAAGATAGGAAAGAATTTATAATAAAAGTATTGTAGTACTTTTATTTTTTCGTAAGTTTGTAGTGCGAACTCCGCGGCTATCGGCGGCATATCGCATTTAATTCATTAAAAGCTAAATATATGCAAGGCGTATTGAATTCGGCATACGAGGTTGCTGCATCCCTAAAAGAGAAAGCAGCGCTGATACGTAAATGGTGCCTGATCTCGACTACCGAGGCCGGATCGGGGCACCCTACTTCTTGTCTATCATCGGCAGACCTGACAACGGTTCTGTTCGACAAGTATTTCCGCTACGATTTAGAGCATCCGCTAAATCTCTATAATGATCGCTTTGTTCTATCGAAAGGGCACGCGGCGCCCCTGCTGTATGCTTTGTTCGGCGTAGCGGGCGCTTATCCGTTGAACGAACTTAAGACATTGCGGAAATTCGGCAGCCGGTTTCAGGGACACCCGGTACCAAAGTTTGTGTTTAGCGAGGCGGCCACGGGCTCTCTGGGCCAGGGATTATCGGTTGGAGCGGGGCTGGCTCTGCTGGCCAAAAGAGAAAAGTTGCCCTCGAAAACCTATGTGCTCCTGGGCGATGGAGAATTGGCGGAGGGGCAAATTTGGGAAGCGGCCAACTTTGCCGCCTACCATCAATTGGACAATCTCATTGCCATTGCGGATATCAACCGCCTGGCACAAAGTGGGGAAACGATGTTTGGGCATCATATGGATGAGTATGCAGATCGTTTCCGGGCGTTCGGTTTTGAGGTCATTACGATCGATGGTCACCGTCTTGAAGAATGCGACCATGCATTGGAACAGGCCGTATACAATAATAGTGGAAGGCCGGTCACCATTATCATGAAAACCGTAAAGGGAAAAGGTATTTCATTTTTGGAAGACAAGGAAGGCTGGCATGGGAAAGCCTTGAATCCGGAGCAATTACAACTTGCGTTGGCTGAGTTGGGCGAAACAGATGACCGTCTCCGATTTACACTAAAAAGACGGGAGGGCTTTGCGGTGACAAAGGAGGTAGATCCCACCGTCAATATCGACATGGTATTCCAAAAGGGAAACGCATACGGGCTGCGGGAGGTTTTTGGTCAAGCGCTCGCCGTGTTGGGAAAACAACAGCCGAACGTATACGCGCTCGATGCCGATGTCAAGAACTCGACCTTCACGCAGGACTTTGCCATTCAAATCCCCGAGCGGTTTGTAGAGTGCTATATTGCAGAGCAAAACATGGTATCCGCAGCCGTAGGCTTTTCCCGGCTGGGTAAAATACCTTTTATCTGTACATTCGGGGCTTTTTTTACCCGGGCCGCGGACCAAATCCGGATGGCAAGAGTTTCAGGGGGAAATATTAAATTTGTGGGCAGCCACGTCGGCGTTTCTATCGGCGAAGACGGTCCTTCCCAAATGGCATTGGAGGATATTGCGCTATTTGGCGCAGTGCCTGACTGTGTTATTTTTCAGCCTGCGGATGCAGCCGCTACCGTTCAATTAACGACTTTACTTCTTCAGCACCAAGGGCTTGCATATATGCGTATACTTCGCCCAAAGACAAAGCTGCTGTATGACAATGATGAGAGATTTCATATTGGCGGGTCAAAGGTATTACGACATTCCGATCGTGATTTGCTCACGATCGCCGCTACCGGGATAACCGTATTTGAAGCCTTGTCCGCCGCAGATCAACTGAGGGGCGAGGATATATTCATCCGGGTAGTAGATTGTTATTCCATTAACCCCATCGATAAGAAGACGCTGGCAACCTGTCTGCAGGAGACTCGAAACCCGTTTCTGATCACCGTTGAGGATCATTTTGTACATGGAGGAATGGGGGATTTCGCCGCAGCGGCCCTCTGTGATTTGGGGATGCCTGTTCACATAGAGAAAATGGCGGTATCGAAGATCTCGCAATCGGGAAAGATGGAGCAGCTGCTGGATGATGCCGGCATCAGTGCCGCGCATTTGGTGACCAGGGTGAACGAGCTTTTATCAAGGAACGGCAAGGGATAGCGGGAATGAAAATGCTGGATAAAAACCAGGAGGATAATCATATGGAACTAAAGATTAAAAGGGTGTATGAGAAGCCGGCTAAAGAGGACGGCACGCGTATTCTCGTGGACCGGCTTTGGCCGCGGGGTCTTACGAAGGAGAAGGCCCGCATTGATTTGTGGCTGAAGGAGATCGCTCCGAGTACAGAACTCAGGAAGTGGTTTGGCCATGAACCTGACAAATGGGAAGAATTTCAAAAAAGATATCGCGCGGAGCTAAGAACGAACAAGGAACAGGTTTCATTGCTAATGGAAGAGCGAAAAAAAGGAGTTGTCACTTTGGTTTATGGCGCCAAAGATGAAGAACACAATGAGGCCCTTGTTCTCAAAAACTGGCTTGACCATTGAGTTTCGCAGTTAACAACCACGATTGCTTAAAAATATAACTTATGTCGAAAGATCCTTACCAGGTCAAAAGGCTGTTGACCACTAAAAACGGCACTTTCACCTATTTCAGCCTCGAAGAGCTTGCCAATAAAGGACATGATATTGCTAAATTGCCTTTTTCCATCCGGATTCTGCTGGAGAATGCGCTGCGTAATTTTGATGATTTCGCCATAACCCATGACAATGTAGATACTATTCTTCGGTGGAAACCAGCCGGCTCGGATAGAGACATCCCCTTTAAACCTGCCCGTGTATTAATGCAGGATTTTACCGGTGTTCCGGCCGTCGTGGATATTGCGTCACTCCGGGCGGAAATAGCAAGGAAGGGGAAAAATCCTGATGGGATAAATCCGTTAATACCGGTTGATCTCATAATCGATCACTCTGTACAGGTGGATTATTTTGGAACGGAGTATTCTTATGTTCGCAATATGGACGAAGAGTATAAACGCAACCGGGAGCGCTACCAGTTTTTAAAATGGGCTCAAAACTCACTTAATAATTTTAGCGTGGTTCCGCCGGGCATGGGCATTTGTCACCAGGTGAACCTGGAATATTTATGTAAAGGTGTAATTGAGAGAAATGGAGAGATCTTTCCCGATACATTGGTGGGGACAGATAGCCATACACCCATGGTAAACGGGATCGGCGTTGTAGCCTGGGGTGTTGGGGGTATTGAAGCAGAAGCGGCTTTGCTTGGCCAACCCATCTATTTTATAATGCCTGAGGTTATCGGCTTGAAACTTACAGGCGAACTGCCGCTAGGGTCTACAGCAACGGATTTGGTATTGACGATTGCCGAGCTCTTACGGAAGTATGGGGTTGTCGGGAAATTTGTAGAAGTGTTTGGTTCGGGTCTTGATCATCTTACTGTTCCGGACCGTGCCACTATCGGCAATATGTCGCCGGAATTTGGGTGCACGATTACCTATTTCCCGGTTGATGACAAGACCCTGGAATATATGCGCAGGAGCAACCGTTCCGAAGAACAGGTAAGACTATTGGAAGATTACTGCAAGGCCAATATGTTGTGGAGGACCGGTACTGAAAATATCAATTATACCGATATTGTTGAATTGGATCTTTCGTCGATAGAGCCCACGGTCGCCGGCCCCAAACGGCCGCAGGATAAAATCTTATTAAAGGAGTTTAAGGCAAAATTTATCGGGCTGTTAAATCAGACATTTGGGCGCAAATACAAAGAAGTAAAACAATTAGGTAATTGGATGGCTGAAGGAGGTAGTCAACCTAACAAGCAAACCGCATCTGAACCGCCACCGCCGGCGGAAATAGAAGAAAGTGTCGTGAACGGGATGAAGAATGTTTGGGTAACTTCCGGAAAAGAAAGCTTTATGCTTTCTGATGGTGCGGTTGCTATTGCCGCCATTACTTCCTGTACCAATACCTCCAACCCGTTTGTTATGCTGGGAGCGGGTCTGGTAGCCAGAAAAGCGAGAGAACGCGGATTGAAGGTGAAACCATGGGTTAAGACTTCCCTGGCCCCCGGCTCAAAAGTGGTAACGGATTATCTTGAAAAAGCAGGTCTGTTGGGTGACCTGGAAGCTATGCAATTTTATACCGTTGGCTATGGGTGCACTTCCTGCATTGGCAATTCCGGGCCGTTACCCCTGCACGTCGCTAAAGCGATAGACGAGCATGATTTGATAGTGGCGTCAGTACTTTCCGGAAACCGGAATTTTGAAGCGAGGATACATCCGCAGGTAAAAATGAATTTCTTGATGTCGCCGATGTTAGTGGTAGCTTATGCGATTGCAGGCAGGGTTGACATAGACCTCATCAATGACCCGATAAGTTTCGATCCCAATCAACAACCCGTTTACCTGAAAGATATTTGGCCGGGGGATGGGGAAATTAGCGAATTAATGGGACGGGTGCTTTCACCTAAAGATTTTGCAAAGAATTATGGGGAGATTTTTGAAGGCAATGAAATATGGAGAAATCTTATCATCCCTGAAGATAAGTTGTATGTATGGGACAAAAATTCGACCTATATTAAAGAGGCCCCCTTCTTTTATAACATTTCTGATAAAGCCGAACCATTAAAG
>DASZOW010000708.1:0-3637 GCA_035550615.1 Puia sp. | reverse complement strand
GCTGCAACCAGGAGGTATTGCGCGTAAACCCGCCGCTGGCATAGATCCGTTCTATCGGTCCTACGGTCTCTTCCAGCGAGGCGCCGATCTGCCGGAGTCCATAGCTGACGCCTTCCAGCACCGCCCGTGCGAAATGGGGCCGTCCATGCATCCACCGGACGCCGAAGAACAGGCCTTTGGCGTGGGCGTCCCACACCGGCGCCCGCTCGCCCAGCAGATAGGGCAGAAAGATCAGCCCATCGCAACCTGCCGGCGCCTTACCGGCCTCCGTGGCCAGCTGATCCAATGCACCGGCATCGCGGCCATGTTCACCCAGTGCCAGATCGGCATACCATTGCACGGCATTACCGCCATTGTTGGTAGCCCCGCCGATGATATACAGTCCCTGTGTGAGGACATAGCTGAAAAGCCGCTCCCGGGCATCGTATTCGGGCGAATGCGCCGCCATCCTCACCGCGCCGCTGGTACCGATCGTCAATGCCGTTGCCCCGGGCCGTATAGCGCCGGTCCCTAAATTGGCCAGACAGCCATCGCTTGCGCCGATAACCCACGGACATTCCGCGGGCAGGCCTATCGGCCTCCACGTGGATATCAGCTCCCATTCCCGGTGAGTGGTCGGTACCGGCTCGGACAACTGACTCGCCCGGATGCCCGCCAGCGCCAGCGCCTCCGGATACCATTCCAACCGGTGAATATCGAAAAGGCCCGTCGCCGAAGCCACGGAGTAGTCGACCTGGTATTTGCCCAGAAAACGCCACCAGATATATTCTTTTATGGAAATGAACCGCACCGCCTGAAAAAAAAGCTCCGGCTTCTTATCTTTTAACCACAACAGCTTACAAAGTGGCGACATCGCATGTATCGGAGTCCCTGTCTGCCGGTAGATCCGTCTGCCTGCCTCGCTGGCTTTGAGTTTTGCCGCATAGGCTTCGCTGCGGCTATCGGCCCAGGTCATGGCCCGGGTAAGCGGCTTCCCATCCTTGCCGATCAGGATGAGGGAATGCATGGCGGCGCTAAAGCTCACGGCTGCCGCAATCTCATCCGGCTTTCTGTCTTCCGTGACCTGCAACAACACCGTCAGAACCGCATCGAATAAATGGAAAGGTTCCAGCTCATGTGCTCCATCCTCATCGGTGAACACCGGATAAGATGTCTCTGCGCTGGCCAGAACGCTTCCGTCTTCCGTGAAGGCCACGGCTTTGGTATGTGTAGTGCCGATATCTATTCCGATGACATAACGCATAATAGGTGTCGCCGAGCCGCTTCCGGCGGCTTAGATCAGATCTTTTAGTTTCGCCACGACCATATCTATCTCTTCCCGTTTATTGTGTTTACAAAACGAGAACCTAACCGTTACCTGGTTAGGATTGTGATTGATGGCGCGGATCACATGCGATCCCTGCTCCGCCCCGCTGGTGCAGGCGCTGCCGCCGGAAGCGCAGATATGATTGATGTCGAGGTTAAAAAGCAGCATTTCGGACTTTTCGGTCTTGGGGAAAGACACGCTCAGGACCGTGTACAGGCTCCGTCCCAGGGGATCGCCGTTAAAGGAAATGCCCTTGAGATGTTTCTTTAGCTGCTCCATCATATACACCTTGAGTCCCTTGATATAAGCGCTGTCGGCCTCATATGCCGCCGTAGCCAGCTCGAGCGCCCGCGCAAAACCTACCACTCCATAAACGTTTTCGGTGCCGGCCCGCATATTGCGCTCCTGCGAACCGCCCTGGATGAAGGGATTGATCCGCACATTCTCGTTGATATACAATAACCCGACACCTTTTGGGCCATGGAACTTATGCCCCGCGCCCGTAATAAAATGTACCGGCGTATTACGCAGATCAAAGGGGAAATGACCTACCGTCTGCACGGTATCGGAATGGAAGATCGCGCCATACATCTTGCACAGCTCGCCTACGGCATGGATGTCGAGGATATTCCCGATCTCATTGTTCGCATGCATCAGCGTCACCAGCGTCTTTTCGGCGCTATTGGCGAGTTGATGCTCGAGGTCCTCCACATCGATATGTCCATTGGGCAGCACGCTCACATAGCTTACGGCCGCCTCTCCGCGTTTATGCAGATGCTCCACCGTATGCAGCGTGGCATGATGCTCCAGCGGCGAGGTGATGATGTGCGTACAGCCCAGGTCCCTTACGGCCGCAGCGATCGCCGTATTGGAGCTTTCGGTGCCGCCGGAAGTAAAAAAGATCTCCGCCGGATGCGCATTCAGGATCTTTGCCACGGACTTGCGGCCATTCTCGATGGCTAACCGCGACTCACGGCCATAGGAATAGATAGAAGAGGGATTCCCAAAACGTTCGGTGAGATAGGGCATCATGGCCTCCAACACCTGCGGGTCGAGGCTGGTGGTGGCCGCGTTATCGAAATAGATTCTTTCCATAGCGGCCCTAAAGGTAAAAAGATTTCCGCATTCGCATGTCCGCCGGCTGACAAACGCCCCCGTCGCCGGGTCGAGCGCTGCCGGATACTCGCCGAAAACTTTCCGGCCCCGGGGCTCCGCTCATCAAGGCGCGATAGCCTCCTTGATATCCTGCATCAACCGCAATGCGATGTTATTGGCCGTCGTCTCGAAATTGCTTTCGGCATAGATGCGGATGATCGGCTCGGTATTGGAAGAACGAAGATGCACCCAGTCATTGTCGAACTCGATCTTCAACCCGTCATCGGTATTTACCGGGTGATTCTTATATTTCTTTTTGATCTTGTCCAGCACCGCCGGTACATCGATACCGCTCCGGAGCTCGATCTTATTCTTCGAGATAAAATAATCGGGATATTTTGTCCGAAACGACTTGAGCCCGTTCTTATGATGCGACAAAGCGCTTAGAAAAAGCCCGATACCGATCAATGCATCCCGGCCATAATGGAGATCGGGAACGATGATGCCACCATTGCCCTCTCCGCCGATCACAGCATTTGCCGCCCTCATCGTGTTCACCACATTGACCTCTCCTACTGCCGACGGATAATATTCTCCGCCGCGTTTGATCGTGATCTCTTTCAGCGCCTTGGTGCTGCTCATATTGCTCACCGTGTTCCCCGGCCGTTTGCCAAGGACATAGTCGGCTACGGCTACCAGGGTATACTCCTCCCCGAACATGCTCCCATCCTCGCAGACAAAACAAAGCCGGTCCACATCGGGGTCTACGGCGATGCCGAGATCGGCCTTCGATTTCTGCACGGCGGCGCTAAGCCCCACCAGGTTCTCGGGTAAGGGCTCCGGATTATGCGCAAACCGCCCGTTGACCTCTTCGTTCAGCAGGATGACCTCGTCCACACCCAACGCCTTCAGCAGCGGGGGAATGAACAAAGCGCCGGTGCTGTTGATGGCGTCGACAACGATCTTGTAGTGTTTTTGTTTGATGGCTGCGACATCCACGAGCGGGTATTGCACGATCGCGTCGATATGTTTCTGCATCCAGACATCCGTAGCGGTATACTGCCCCAACTTATCGATGGGCGCAAAAACAAAATCTTCTTTCTGCGCCTTTTCGAGCACGGCCGCCCCTTCGGCGGCGCTGATAAACTCGCCATTGCTGTTCAACAGCTTCAAAGCATTCCATTCTTTGGGATTATGGCTTGCGGTCAGGATGATACCGCCCGCCGCCTTCTCACC
>DASZOW010000707.1:0-27157 GCA_035550615.1 Puia sp. | reverse complement strand
TCCGCCAACCCGATACGCGAAGTCCCCGCCGGATGCCCGATCTTATCCTGCGCCCGATACAACAGGAACAAAGAATCGCCCCGCACCGCTACCGCCGGGTTGAACACGTCCTTTTCCTCCCACGCCACCTCTATTCCCCGGATAGGATCATGAAACCGCCCCGTCCCCGGAACAAGGATCGGATTCACCTTGTCCTGCTTCACAAAGGGCGCCAAAGCCCAGTCGGCCATCTCCGCGCTATCCATTCCCTTCATCGACTTCGTCGGATTATTGCATCCGCCCAAAACCGCCAAAACCCCCGACATCGCCACCGAAATAATAATTTTCCTCATCACAAACTGTTTTCATCTGTAAATATAGACAACACCCGTAAACTCGCTACTTTCCGAGATAAATAGAACTGTCGCTGTCGACAAACATCTTCGCATCGGGATGCCGCCGCAGAATAGTAGAAGGATAACGCTCACTGATCGCGTCATATAAAGTATGCTGGACAGCTACCGCCTTCCGCGTCCCCGGCACGATCACAAATGCAAATGTAGCCCGCATCAACGCGGGTATCGTCATGGTCATCGCATGTGTCGGCACTTCTTCGATCGTAGCAAAACACCCATCGTTCACCTGCTGCCGCCGGCAGTCCATATCCAGGTCCACGACCTTGACCGTCTCGGGATCGTCGAACCGCGCCACATGCGGATCGTTGAACGCGAGATGTGTATTCTCACCGATCCCCAGGCAAACGATATCGGTACGGTAAACTTCCAGCAACGCAGCATATTCCCCTGCTGAGACGCCGCCCATATAGAAAACTTCATAAAACGGAACAATGGAAAAAAGCCGGTCCCGGAGAAAATTGCCAAACCCCTGAGGCGCATCCCCGGCAAGCCCCAGGTATTCATCCATATGAAATGCTCGCACCCGGCCCCATTCCACCGGCATCTCCCGAAGCTCAGCCAGGAACTCTTCCTGTGAAGGCGCCGCAGCAAACACGACGTTCACATGCTCCTTGCCCCTCAACAGCCCGGCAATCTTCTCAGCAACTGCCGAAGCCGCGGCCCGCCCCATATCCGCGCGAGTTTTATATACATTAACTTTCATAAACCACCTTGCCTCCGACAACGACCAACCCGACATGGATCTCCTCGTCGAAAACGACGACATCGGCATCCTTACCCACCGCCAGCGAACCCTTCCGGTCTGCCATGCCCACCAAACGTGCCGGCGTCATACTCATCATCTGTACAGCTTCCGGCACCCCCACACCCCCTTGGGAGATCATCGTCCGCACAAGCCGGTCCGCCGTTGCCACACTCCCCGCAAATCCACTCCTGTCCGGTAACTTCGCCACCCCCTCCTCCACGATCACCTCCAGTCCATCATTCAGGCTTCCCAATATACTCGGCCCCTCCGGCATCCCCGCCGCCCGCATGGCATCCGTGATCAACGCTATCCTATCCGTTCCTTTTATCTTGTGGACCAACCGCAGCAGCGGCGCCGGTAGATGAACTCCATCTGCAATGACCTCCACATCCATCTCATCGATCAGGTAAGCGCATTCGACAGCACCCGCATAGCGATGCCCATTTCTGCGCGTCACTCCGTTCATACAGGAATAAAAATGGGTGGCCAACGTATATCCATTCTCGAATCCCGCCAACGCCTCATCATACAAGGCATCGGTATGCGCCAACGACACCAGCACACCCCGCGACCTCAGATAACGCGCAAATTCGATCGCCCCCGGCAGCTCCGGCGCCGCACTCCATCGCCGCACATCGGTAGACCGCGACATGACCTCTCTGTATTCCGCCGGATCAGGATTCCGGATATACCGCGGGTCCTGCGCCCCACGCTGGTTCATAGCAAAATAAGGCCCTTCCAGGTGCAAGCCCAGAAAAGCCGCTCCGGAATCATTGCGTCGGCACGCTTCCTTATAAACATCGAAGATCTCGAACAGCGCTTCCTTGGTGCTCGTCAATGTCGTAGGCAACATCGCGGTAGTACCATAACGGGCATGCGTCTCGGCCACACCCAAAAAAGCCTCGACGGTCCCATCCATAAAATCATGCCCCCCGCCTCCATGCACATGGATATCGATAAACCCCGGCGACACATACCGCCCTTCAGCATCGATCTCCCGGGCGCCGGCAACCTCGCTCCCCCCCTCGCCAACAAACTCGATCAGTCCCTCCCGCAAGACTACCGTCCCCCCTTCGATAACTCCACGAGGCGTCAACACCCGCCCATTGTATATTTTTAGTGTGTTCATTTGGCAACCTGATGATCCTAATTCACCAAGTTACCTCTTTTTCTTATTCCGCTTTCAACGTCTTCACCGGGTTGCTCAACGCCGCCCGTATCGCCTGGAAACTCACCGCCGACACCGCTATCAACATCGCCGCCAGACCCGATACCACAAATATCCACCATCCGATATCTACGCGGTACACATAATCGGCCAGCCACCGATGCATAAAATACCAGGCTATCGGCGAGGCGATCAAAAAGGCCAGCCCGATCAACAACACGAACTCCCGCGAAAAAAGTCCTACAATATGCTCCACCGAAGCGCCCAACACCTTCCTGATACCGATCTCCCGTATCCGCTGAACCGCCATAAATGACGCCAGCCCATACAGCCCCAGACAACTCAATAAGATCGCGATCACAGCAAAAAGCTGGTACAAATGCGCCATCTGCCGCTCATGTTTATAAAACTCCCCGACCTTCTCGTCGAGGAACTGGTATTCGAACACATAGTCGGGGAAAGTCTTATTCCATAACTTCCCAATTGCCGCCAGCGTGCCCGGAACATCATCCGGATACAGCTTGATGCCCGCAAATGAATACGCCCAATTGGCTTTCGCGATCATCACCGGCGACAAACCATCTTTAAACCCGGTGGAATGGAAATCCTTCACCACCCCGACCACAGGCCCCTTAAAATGATCCCAAAGATCGATCTGCTTGTTCAACGCATCTTCAGGGCCGCCTAAGCCCCAATTGCTTTACCACTTGTTCGGTTATCAGAAACTCTACTATCGAATCATTCGCATGAAAATTCCTGCCCGCTACCAGCGGCAGCCCGTACGTCTTCAGATAATTGGAATCGGCCCATTTCGTGATCACATACCAGCTCGTCTGCTTCGACGCATGATCGAAACCAAAGGTCGACCAGTTGTTATCCGCCGTCGCCGGACTGCTCGAACTGAAACTTACTGTCTTGATACCCTTGATGGCCGCCAGTTGATCCCGGAGATAATCGAGCTTGGTGCGGGCCGCACTATCTGTCGGGAACGTTACATCCACAATGGCCTCCTTGTCGAAACCCATCGACCCGTGTTCGAAATAATTCATCTGTCGTAGCATGATCACCGTACCGATGATCAAGGCCTGCGCGATCACAAACTGCAGAACGACCAACCCTCGCCGCAACATGATGCCTTTTGCCGCCACCTTGCTCTTCAACGCGGTCACGGGACTGAATCTGGCTAACACCAACGCGGGATAAAAACCCGCGAGCAGCGTCACGACCAATGCCAGACCCGCCAACAAATACCCGAACACCGGCCGGTATAAAAGCGACCTCGACAACCCGAGATCGAGCACGGCGCCAAGCGGAACAAGCACTACCTCGGTGATCGCCACGGCCAGTACCAACGAACAAGACACGATCAGGAAGGTCTCCATCAGGAACTGCAGCTTAAGATCAGCCCGGCCACTTCCTAATACCTTTCGCACACCCACCTCCTTAGCCCGGTTGACAGCCTGCGCAGTAGACAGATTGATAAAATTCATACAAGCGATCAGCAGGATGAATGAAGCGATCAGCCACAAAGCCCGAACAGCTTCGGGTCGCACCGTCTTCCCGGAAAAATTGCCGGTATGCTGGTCATAATCATGAACAAGACTTAGAGATTGCAACGTCAGCTCGTCTTTATCATCCGCCGGCCGGTATTTTTTGGAGAACGCCCGTAACCGCGCATCCAGCCTGGCAGTCGACATACCCGGCGGCAAAAGGATATAACACGCATGATCCTCATCGGTGCTCACCCAATCCGTCGATTTGGAAAACGACAGGGAAGCATACGATACTGCGATCTTTATTTGAAAATCGGTATTCGGCGGGATCGTATTTATCACCCCCCTTACGACGTAATCATAATGCCCGTTCAAAATAATAGTCCTCCCCATGGCCTTATGCCAGTCGCCAAAATATCGCTCCGCGGTTTCACGCGTCAAGGCCACGGACTTCGGATCGGCAAGGGAACCGGGATCACCCGCCAGCCACGGGAAATCGAAAATGCGGAAAAAACTCGGCTCGACGTCGAAGATGCCGCTTGCCTCCTTGAACTTGCCCTGCACTTCCCCGTCTTTTTCTGGTATTAAGACCTGGTCGCCATGCGAACCATAAACACCGGTCGTTTGCACCAGATCGGGAAAATCATGCCTGATCGCCGTCGGCAGGGGAGCCGGAACCGCCTGACCACAAAACGCTTTTGAACCGGCATGATGATACTCGGTCAGCACCCGGTAGATCCGGTCCTTCTTGGAATGGAAGTTGTCAAAACTGGACTCGAAACGGATGATCACAAAGATCAGCAGAAATACGGCAATCCCGGCCGCAAGCCCCGTTATGTTGATAATGGAATAGGTCCGGTTACGCGCAAGGCTCCGGATGGCAGTTTTGATATAATTTCTGAACATGGAATGTTGGTTATGCTAAAAAGCCGGCAAAAATATGCCAGCTTGCCAAACCCATGATGCTTAACTAATTATTATATCGCTTGGAACCCCATCGTCTCAAAACCGGACACCTGTTCGCCTGAAACCGGACACTCGCCCCTACCGCCAAAAACTCAACTCACTGACCATCAACATCGTAAAAATTCTGGCACCGCATTGGAATCATGCCAAACATCTCAAAACAATAAAATTTAAAAATATGAAACGCTCATTCAACCAAATCGCCCTCACCGCCGTCCTGCTCCTGACCCTCGGCGTTAGTACCACCTTCGCCGCAACAAAGAACGGCGAACTCGATGCCGCCTTCCACAAGGACTTCAAACACGCCGAGCTGCTGTCCACCGAAGCAAGAGCGACCTACACCAAATTCACCTTCAAAATGAACGGCGCCATCCTCTTCGCCTTCTATAACGACAACGGTGAGCTGCTGGCCGTCACGCACAATATCCGGTCCACCGACCTGCCCATTCAGCTCATGATGCAGGTCAAACGCAACTATTCGAACTACTGGATCTCCGACCTGTTCGAGATCGACGCCAACGACTCCAACACCTACTATATCACCCTCGAGAATGCCAACGCCAAGGTCATCCTCCGGTCCAACGGCGCCTCCTGGGAAACCTATGCCAAAAGCGCCAAAAGCTAGTTTTTTTTCAGCCTATCAAATCGACACCGGCCCCGCATTCATGCGGGGCCTTTTCATCCGCCCTCTCTTACTTGCTCTGGTCCCTCAACGCCTTTATCTGGTCATGCACTTCCCGCAGTTCCTCCCGCTGCTCCAACACAATGCGGCTAAGATACTCGGGCAAATGCTCACTGCTCAGCGCCGTGTCATAAGCCTTTTGTGCGGCATCCTCGCCAAATTCACAGCTGGCCAGGATCGCATGCCGGCCATGTCCGGACCAACTGACCTTTAACTCCAGCCACGCGCGATGAATAGCACCGCCCGTTGTGGTCCCGCCCGGAATATCTGCGCCCAGCGTCTGTAATTCCTTCCCTAGCACCATCTTGATCTTCCGGCTCTGATCGATAGCCTTCAAAAATATCAGCTGCAGGTCCTTATCTTCCTCCAGCAGGTCCTTGACCGCCTTTTCATAACCCTCGATCCGGTCATTATTGATCTTGATCAGATCGTCCAATACTGAGGCTGTTTCTCGCGATGTTAGTGTTTCCATATTATAGTTTTGACTATACCAGCTAAAAAAGCATGCCACCGGCCCCAGCCCGGCCCACGCCGAACCCCGCCCACACCCGGAAACCAAAAATTCCTTAAATTAGGCTGATGCAACGACGAACCTTCCTCCTCTACTCCGCCATAGGCGCCATCTCCATGACCACCGGCTGCGGCCGCCGGCCCGATTCCCGCGCAAAAGCGCTGGAAACACCCGATTTTCTTTCTCATATCTGCGACGCCGCCACCCTCCGGCAACTCGGCGCCGCCTACCGCGCCCAGAACCCAGCCGAAGCAAGCCCGGATAAACTGATCCAATTGCTCAAACCCGGCATCACACCGCAAACCGTCAAAACGGATTACGCCAACGGCAATATCGTCACCATCAAAGGCTGGGTGCTCTCCCGCACCGAAGCCCGCCAATGCGCACTTTTCTCACTCGATGTTAGATAGATCATGCATATAGACGCCAGACACCTGCCCGACAACACGCTTATAGAAGGTGACATCTGCATCGTCGGCACCGGCCCGGCAGGTCTTAGCATCGCCCTCCAATGGGACCATACGCCTTACAAGGTCATCTTATTGGAAGGCGGCGGCCTCGACTACGACGACCAGGTACAGGACCTCTATGCCGGCCAGGTCACCGGCCAGAAATATTATCCGCTCCGATCCACCCGCCTTCATTATTTCGGCGGCACCAGCAACCACTGGTCAGGCTATTGCTCCCCCTATGACCCCCTCGACTTCAAATGGCGAAGCTGGGTTCCCCACTCCGGCTGGCCGATCGATAGGTCCGACCTCGATCCTTATTATGCCAAAGCTCAGTCCATCCTCGATCTCGGTCCCTATGAATATGATGTGGCCTACTGGCAAAAACGAGACCCGGAACTAATATCGCTCCTGCCCGCCAACCCCTCCGTTTGGAATAAGGTCTGGCAATTCAGCCCGCCGACGAGACTGGCAAAAAAATACGGCCCGCAGATCATGGCCTCGAAAAATATCCACCTGTATACCTATGCCAACCTCATCGACATCACGGCCAACGAAAACCTCTCGACTATAAAAGACATCACGGTAAAGAACGAAGCGGGTAAGACACATACGGTCAGGGCAAAACGCTTTATCCTGGCTTGCTCTACTATCCAGAACGCCCGGATTTTATTATCGTGTAACAAACAGGCGCCCAACGGCCTCGGCAACGATCATGACCTCGTCGGCCGGTATTTCATGGAACACCTGCAGATCAAATCGGCCTGGCTCTTCCTTCCTACCCCCGACCGGTTAAAACTCTATAGCATCGAACCCGGCGTTACAAAAATGCGCTGCGAACTGGCCATCACACCCGCCATGCAGGAAAAGTACGGCATCCTCAGCGGCACCGCCTCCTTGTTGCCATTCGGCATCGCTCAAAATGCCAAAGCATCCATAGATACCTGGAACAACACGGACCCGCGCCAAAGTTTATCGAACTTCAGAAGCTCCAACGCCACCGCCCGCCATAGCGCAACACAAACCGGCAATGCCGGCAGCAACCGCTACATGCTTTCCACCCGCATCGAACAGGCGCCCAACCCGAACTCCCGCATCACGCTGAGCCGGGAAAAAGACGCCCTCGGCATGCCCCGCTCCATCCTTCACTGGGAACTGACACCCTTTGAAAAACGCAGCGTCCGCACCATGTACGAGCTCATCGGCCAGGAGGTAGGCCGCGCCGGCGTTGCCCGCCTCCAACTGATGGAACATCTGCAGGATCCAGGCGATTACTCCTGGCCCGAATTCACCAGCGGCGGCTGGCACCACATGGGCACAACCCGCATGGGCAACGACCCGGCCACCAGCGTAGTGGATGCCGACTGTAAACTGCACGGCGTCGATAACCTCTTCATCGCAGGCGCCAGCTGTTTCGTGACCGCCGCAGCCCCAAACCCGACCCTGACCATCGTAGCGCTCAGCCTCCGCCTCTCCGACCACCTTAAAAAACAATTCGGATAAGGCGCCGGCCCTTTTTTTGCGTAAATTCCGGAGATGGAAACCTTTTTCCAAAAGCTGGACGGCTCCGATGGCGACCGCCCCACCTACTGGCTCACCCGCTTCCTCATCCTCCGCCTGCTCGGGATCGTCTATGCCGTAGCCTTCCTCGCCGCCATCCTGCAGATCATCCCCCTCATCGGCGCAAACGGCCTGACCCCCGTCGACGTATTCATAAAATACATCACCACCAACATCGGCATCACCAGCGCCTTCTTCCACCTGCCATCGGTCTTCTGGTTCACGCATTCGGACACCGCCTTGCTGACCGTCGCATGGATCGGCTTCATCGGCAGCTGCATAGTAGCGGCAGGCTTCGCCAATGCTCCCTTACTCACCATCCTGTGGTTCCTCTATCTTTCATTCATTAACATCGGCCAGGAATGGTACGGCTATGGATGGGAGATCCAGCTCACGGAAACGGGCTTCCTGGCCATCTTCCTCTGCCCCCTCATCGACGCCCGCCCCTTTCCAAAACGCGAACCGCCATTGCCGGTCATCATCTTATTCCGCTGGCTTATCTGCCGCATCATGCTCGGCGCCGGGCTCATCAAACTACGCGGCGACGAAGTATGGCGGAACGGGACCGCACTCTATTATCATTTCGAAACGCAACCCCTACCCGGCCCACTAAGCCGCTGGTTCCATTTCCTGCCACGCATCATCCTCCGTTGGGGTATCTGGTATAACTGGCTCGCAGAGCTCATCGCACCCTTCTTCGTGTTCTGGCCACGGATCGCCCGCCATATCGCCGGTATCATCATCATCGGCTTGCAGATCATCCTCATCTTCAGCGGCAACCTGTCCTTTCTTAACTGGCTCACCATCATCCCCGCCCTCGCCTGTTTCGACGACGCCTTCTGGGCAAAGCTCCTGCCAAAACGCCTCGTCCGCCGCGCCCAAACAGCCATCGCCAATGCAGAACCACACCGGCCCATGGCCGTCACCGCCTTGGTCGTCACAGTGCTCATCGGCCTCCTCAGCATCCAGCCGCTGTTCAATCTCTTCTCGCCAAACCAGATCATGAATACGTCCTTCGATCCGTTCGACCTCGTCAATACTTATGGCGCATTTGGATCCGTAGGCAAAGAGCGACTGAACATCGTCTTCCAGGGCACTTCCGACTCTATCCCCACAGACCAGGCTAACTGGAAAGACTATCCGTACAAAGCCCTGCCCGACGCCCTCGACAAACGCCCGCCCCAGATCGCGCCCTACCAACCGCGGCTGGACTGGCAAATGTGGTTCGCCTCCATGTCCACGCCCGACGAATACCCGTGGACCTATACCCTCGTCGCCAAACTCCTGCGCAACGACCCCGGCGCCCTCAGCCTTCTTGGCCCTAACCCATTCCCCGGCAAACCCCCACTCTATATCCGCGCCATCCTCTACCGCTACCGGTTCGCCAAACCCGGCAACCCGGGCCACCAATGGTGGACCCGCCAACAGATCGGCGCCCCCTGGCTTCCCGCCATGTCCATCGATAATCCCCGCCTTTCCCACGCTCCCTAGGCGGAAAGATTTCACCGCCGTAAGGCGCTTTTTTTTATTAACATTGTATATGACCCGAATACTCTTCCTCTGCTTCCTGCTCTGCCATCTCAAAAGCCAAAGCCAATCCCAGCCCGAAGCTCCGACCTCCTGGATTCGCATCAACCTCCTCGGCTACCCGGCATCCAGTCCCAAAACAGCCGTCCTCGGCGCCAAAGCGGCCATCACCGAAACTACCTTCGAGCTCATAGACGCGACAACGAACAAAACCGTGCTCCACGCCAAAATAAGCCCTTCATTCGGCCCTTACGGCCCCTTCGCCGATACCCGCCGCCTCGACTTCTCGGCATTCGAAAAACCAGGTGTTTACTTCCTTAGAACTAAAAACGCCACCTCTCCTATCTTCCGCATCGACGACCACGTCTATGACCACACAGCCGATTTCTGCCTCCGCTACCTTCGCCAACAACAAAGCGGCTTTAACCCGTTTCTCAACGACTCCTGCCATACCCACGACGGCTATACACTCTACGCACCCGTGCCCGATAGCACCCACATCGACGTTGTCGGCGGCTGGCACGATGCCAGCGACTACCTGCAATATTCCACCACTACCGCCAACGCCGTCTACCACCTGCTGGCCGCCTGGCGCGACTTCCCCGGCCAGTTCACCGATGAATACGAGGCCAATGGCCTGAGAGGAAAAGACAACATCCCCGACGTCCTCGACGAAGCCAGGTGGGGACTGGATTGGATGATAAAAATGCATCCGAAAAAAGAGTGGCTTTTCAATCAGCTCGGCGACGATCGCGACCACCGCAGTATGCGCCTCCCCAAAGAAGATACGAACTTCTATGGCCGCGGCCTCGAACGCCCCGTCTACTTCTGCACCGGCCGGCCCCAGGTTCGCGGCAAATTCATGAACAATACCACCGGCGTAGCCTCCACTGCCGGCAAATTCGCCGCGGCATTCGCATTGGGCAGCCACCTGTTAAAAGGCCGTGACAGCGGATATGCCTCCCTGTTGGCCACCAAAGCAGCCAGCGCCATGCAGCTGGGCCTCGATAAACCCGGCGCCTGCCAGACGGCATCGGTTCTGTCGCCATATATCTATGCCGAGGACAACTGGACCGATGACATGGAGCTCGCCGCCTCCGCGCTCGATAACCCCGACCTCGCCTACCATTATGCACAGGCTGAACCCATCACCCCCTGGCTCGGAAAAGATACCGCAAAACACTACCAATGGTACCCCTTTATCAACCTGGGGCATTATGAATTGGCCAAACTGTTAAAGGAGAAAAACAAAAAGAAATGCGACACCATCATAGACTACTATCGCCAGGGCATCGACCGCGTATGGCAACGTGCAAAGGCCAATGCCTTCTACCGCTATATCCCCTTCATCTGGTGCAGCAACAATCTTACCGTTAGCTTTACCATCCAATGTTACTGGTACCGGCATCTCACCGGCGACACCACCTATCTTCCATTGGAACGCGCTTGCTTCGACTGGCTCTTCGGGTGCAACCCCTGGGGCACAAGTATGGTGTATGGCCTGCCCGCCAATGGCGATTATCCCACCGATCCCCATTCCGCTTTCAGCCATATCGGCCATTTCCCCGTCGACGGCGCACTCGTCGATGGGCCGGTGTACACAAGCATCTACAGTCATCTCATCGGCATCCGCCTCACCCACCCGGACGCATACAAAGACTTTCAAAGCGATCTCGCCGTCTATCATGATGACTATGGCGACTATAGCACCAATGAACCCACCATGGACGGCACCGCCTCCCTGGTCTATCTATTGGCGGCAGCGGCCAATGACGCATCCAAAGACCAATTATCGCACGGCCGCTATCAAAACACTAAAGAACGACCATGATTACCTCGGACCTCATTCCGACCAGCATCTGCTGTATAACGACTGGAAAAACCGCGACAGCCTCCTGGGCGCACACCCTCGGCTGGCAGCTCATCGATTTTACGCCGGGTATCCGGACCAACGCCGACTATACTTACCCGGAAATGGGCGCGTCCTATCCCAAGGCTACAAATGCGTCCGGATCGATGAACTGTTGTAATTTAGCCTATCCCTTACTATCTTAGGGCCCGATTTAAATCCTTTTATGCGACCGCTCCTTTCATATCTCATCATTGTACCCTCAACCGCAATCATTGGTATCAGTTGTGTCAGCTCCGGAAAATTCCATGCCATGCAAAAACAGGCATTACAATACGACTCGCTGTATACCCAGTCGATGCGCACCCTGCAGACCTGCCAGGACGATAACAAAAAGCTCACCAAACAAAAATCCGTCTTGCAGGATCAGGCCAATAACTACAAGGAGCAGCTGACGGCGACACAGGATAACAACGCTACGCTGCGTAAAGAGCTGCAGTCTATGTCGGCGATCAGCGCCGCCCAGGCGGAAAGCATCAGGAAGTCCATGGATAACATGGGGGCCAAAGATACCTATATCATGGCCCTGCACTCGGCCATAGGAAGCCGCGACTCCGCAAACGTGGCCCTGGTCCTCGAACTCAAAGCCGCTATCGGCGGCTATAGCGCTCAGGGGCTGGACATAACGCTGGAGAACGGCGTCGTCCACCTCGACCTCAAAGACTCCCTGCTGTTCGGCGGCGATACGACAAGCTATACCATCACCGACCCGGCAAAACAGATCCTGCAACGGCTGGCCCGCGTACTCAACGACCACCCTTCAGTCGAATTCATGATCGAAGCGCATACCGATACGCTCTCCCTCGCACAGGATTCCATCATGGATAGCTGGGACCTCAGCACCAAACGCGCAACGGCCATCGCCCGGCTGATGCAAACCCAATACAAAGTGGCGCCAACCCGCATCACCGCCGCCGGCCGTGGTGAATATGCCGCCGCAGCCGCTACCGACAGCGCCGAAACCCTCATCGCCAACCACCGCACCCGCATCATATTCCAACCGCAAGTCGACCAGCTGATGCGTCTCCTCGATCACAAACAAGCCAACCCCGCACCGGCTCCGCCCGCACCCACACCCGCACCGCCACCACCCGCCCCCGAAGCCAAACCATCGACCACAACAAACTGATCATATGAAAAACCTAGTCTTCACCTTACTCGCCGCAGCAGCGCTAACCACAACCCAGGCCCAACCCAAAGCCGCCGAAAAACCCGGCGGCGAAAAACCAACCGAACGATCCACACGCCCGCCCAGCCCCAGCCGTACCCTCAACATCGACTCCTCGATAACCACGAAAGCCGAAGTAACCATCAAAGGCGTACGCGTCCCCTACGATGCCACCGCCGGCGCCATCCCCGTCTGGGACGAAGACGGCAAACCCATCGCCGGCGTCTTCTATACCTACTACGAACGCTCGGACGTCAAAGACCGTGACTCCCGCCCCCTCGTCATCTCCTTCAACGGCGGCCCCGGCACCCCCTCCGTGTGGATGGAGATCGGCTACACAGGCCCCCGCCGCCTCAACCTCGATGAGGAAGGATACCCCATCCAACCTTACGGCGTCAAAGAAAATCCCTATTCCATCCTCGACGTCGCCGATATCGTCTATATAGACCCGGTAAACTGCGGCTTCTCCCGCCCCGTCAGCAAAGACATCCCCGGCAGCAAATTCTTCGGCGTCAACGAGGATATCAAATATCTCGCGGAGTGGATCGCCACCTTCGTATCCCGCAAAAATCGCTGGGCCTCTCCCAAATTCCTCATCGGCGAAAGCTACGGCACCACCCGCGCCGCCGGCCTGGCCCTCGAACTCCAAAACGCTCAGTGGATGTACCTCAACGGGGTGATCCTCGTGTCGCCGACAGACCTCGGCATCGACCGCAGCGACTACGTACAGGCCTCTCTCCGCGTACCCTACTACGCCGCCACAGCCTGGTACCATAAAGCGCTAAGCCCCGACCTGCAAAAAAAAGACCTTACCGGCTATCTCCCCGAAGTCGAAGACTTCACCGTCAATGAACTGATCCCCGCCCTCGCCAAAGGCGGATTCATCGATAGCGCCAAAAAACAAGCCCTCGCCGCAAAGATCGCCCGCTATACCGGGCTGTCGGAAAAAGCCGTCCTCCAATGCAACCTCGAAATACCGACCGACTTCTTCTGGAAGGAACTGCTCAGAGACCGCGGCTTCACCATCGGCCGCCTCGACTCCCGCTATAAAGGGATTGATCGCCAAGACGCCGGCGCCTCCCCCGACTATAACGCCGAGCTCACCTCCTGGCTGCATTCCTTTACGCCCGCCATCAATATTTATCTGAGAGAAGACCTTCACTACAAAACCGATCTGAAGTATAACATGTTCGGCTCCGTATGGCCCTGGGATGATCAAAACAACCACGTCGGCGAAAACCTGCGCCAGGCCATCGCCCAAAACCCCTATCTGCACCTGCTGATCCAGTCCGGCTACTACGACGGCGCCTGCGATTACTTCAACGCGAAATACAGCCTATGGCAGCTCGACCCCAGCGGCAAACTCAAAGACCGCCTGCACTGGGAAGGCTACCGGAGCGGCCACATGCTCTATCTTCGGAAAACCGATCTGGAAGCAGCCAACGAAAGCCTCCGCAGATTCATCCGCGAAGCCACACCCAAACCCGGCGAACCCGCAAAATATTAAGGTACCCTTGCCCACATCATTTCCCGGCAACCGGATAAGGCGCATCGCCCTTGGCATCGAACCATAATATCTTATTCATCAGCTCATCATCACCGCCATCCACATCCTTGAAAGCCTCATTGGCCGAAAGCCGGGCATACTGCGCCGCCTTCCCCTTCAACGCCGCCATCGGCTTGTTCATCCGGTTCAGCGGGATCATATTCGGCACATATGTATAAGTGTAAGAAGACTTCACAGGAGAAAAACAATCGAATAACGGCATCGCCGTCGCATCGATGACATTCATCGGCGGAATACCCAGGATCTGCTCGATCGTCCGCACCATACAGGTCTGATTGTAGTTGGTATGCACCACCCGCCCCAGCACCGAATAAGGACTGATCACCAGACCCGTCGTCCGGTAGGCGGAAATATGATCCCAACCGCTCTGTGAATCGTCTTCGGTAACAAAGATTACCGTACTATCCCAGAAACGGCTATGCGTAACCGCATCGACGATCCGCCCGACGGCAAGATCATTGTCCGCTACCATCGCCTGCGGCACCGGAAATGCAGGCGAAGTTCCAGCCGTATGATCATTCGGCAAGGAAAGCACCATCAGATCGGGAAGCTCCCCGCCCGCCGCCTTCGAAATGCTGTCCACATCATGAATAAAGATGTCCGCCCGCAGCTGATCCGTAAAAACGAAATTGTCGCAATCCGGATAGGCCGGAGAGATGACAGGCCTGATCCTTCCGATAGTGGTCGTATTGGTGAAACCCTGGTCCACATGCTGCAAATACCTGTTATAAATATCACTCCACCGGAGCGCATGATCGTAATGTGTCGTACACGCTTCGCCATACACCCGGACCTTTTTCCCATGATCCATCGCATCGTTCCAGATCAACCCGGTCTTGTTATAGACCAGCGCATCGTCCTGCCGGTGCGGATAGCTCCGAAACCAGGCGCGGACATTTTTTTCGATATAATCCGACGCCATCGCCGCATCCGTCCACTGATGCCCTTCCGCCGAACACTTGCCCGAAGCATAGTAGTTGTCCATCAGGGAAAAAGCGCCCACCAGCTTATGTTGATTCGGAGTGACACTGTCGCCATAGATACATAGCTCCGGCATCCCCCGCCCCCGCGAAATATCTCCGAATACCTGGTCGTATGTCTTATTCTCCTTGATGATATAGATCACATGCTTGAAAACGGAAGGCTCGCCGATCCGCTCCGGCACCGGCCTCGGAGCTGCATTGGAGCGGGCTGGCCTATCGGTCAACGCCAGTCGGAAGACCAGGCTCTGCTGCCGCACTTTCTTCGTATACGCCTTGAGTTTATGCCCGTTCGGAACAGCAATGATACTCAGCGAAGCCAGCGCCTGGTGGATCTGGTAGGCATTTGTCGCCTGGCCGCCTGCCGGCTCACCCCCCGCACCCCGGCGGATCCCGCTCACCGGCGAAAGCACCCGCGGCCCCCTCGCTTCGAGATTGGCGACATAAAGTTTCCCTCCCAATACCATGATCCCCGCCGGATAGGCCTCTGTCGGAATATACCCTTTCACCCGCCGCCTGGCCAGATCGATCACACAAACGGCATCGTCAAACCCATTGCTCACATATAACGTCGTCCCGCTGGCATCCGTTGTCAACGCATTGGGACTGCTGCCATAATAGGTGATATTCCCCGAGAACAAACCCACGGGGATCGAGTCTATCACCGCCGAAGCCCGCACATCTACGACACTGATATAATCGCTATTGCCGTTACATATATACAGCCGCGAACTATCGGGACTACAGACAATGGCGCTGGGATGCAAACCGAGCGGAAGCTCTTTCACCAACATGCCGCTTTGCCCATCGATAATCGACAGGCTACCCCTGGCCGTGGCCCCCGTCACCGGACTCGTATAAGCGCTGCCCCACGGAGTTCCGGCATGTTCCAGCGTGGTGTCGGTCACAAGCGGGCCGGCCCAGTTGGTCACATATACCTTCCCACCGACGATCCGTAACCCGTAAGGCGCAACACCCGTAGCCGCCGTCCAGATGATCTTTCTGTCGGTAAAACGTATCTTCAGCAGTTGATTGTTTCCGTTAAGGACGACATACAGATAAGGGATGCCGGCTTCCATCTGTACGGCAATATCATTCGGCAAAGCGGTATGCGCCGGAGCCACGGCATCCACGAAAAGCGGGTTCACCTGCCCGATGCCCGCACTATCCCATTCCGCTATCATCACCGCCGAGCTCCGCGTACTTCCTGCCCCCCAGCAGATATAGGTCCGGCCGTCAAAAGAAAAAGCCTTGATCCCGGAATAGGTGCTCATCAGCCCCCTTGCAGCCACGCTGGAGGCCTCCCTGAACGTCCACCGCCCCACGATCCGCTCACTGGCAATATCCAGAATGGCAACGCCCATCCGGTCTTCAACCGCCACATGCCGGCCATCCGGTAACAAGGCAAAGTCCAGTGCATGGTTCTCCTGTCGCGGATCGCCAAACGTGACTACGTCCCCCGCCGATTTGATCCACCGGTTAAAGGGCATTAAAGTAAAAGGACCTTTCTGCTCTAACGTGCTGTCGGCATACATTGTACGGAAAGAAGACTGTGCAGAGAGCCGGCCAATGGAAAATATAAAGAAAATAATCAATAAAAACTTGTGTATCATGTTGGCAAATATACAGTACAATCGCTTCTGCGACATTATCCCTGCATTATCGGCAAACATGCCGGATCGTCGGCGAATGGCCTACGATGGAAAACCCCGGATCGTCGGCGAATGGCCCACAATAGAAAACCCCGTATCGCCGGCGAATGGCCCACGATTGTCCACCATGGCAAAAAATGGGCCCAAGATGGCCTGGGATTTGCACAAGAATGATCAGGGATTATGGAAACTTATCTGATCGATATACTTTTGTGGACTGCCAGGATCACAAGGATCAGTCTCATCGAACGCTGGGCCGACCGGGTCGATCGCCGGAAACTCGTGTTCACCCGCGTGCGTGGCGAATATAGCCGGTCCCGGATCGATCTTTCTATCACCGCTTTCAACCCCGCCAGCCTCCCACGCGTCATCCGCGAGCTGACCCTCCACTGCAACGCCGGCAAGATCCCCTCCACATTCCGACTTGCCGACAGCGCCGCCGGAAGCTGGATCGAGCACTACAAGATCCCCGCCCATAGCGTCTCGACCTTCGCCTGCCAGGCCGACCTCGGCGACTATGCCGGCTCCGACATCATTACCCTGCATTTTACCTACCTCGACGAACATAACTTCCGGCACCATATCTGGATAGACGCCCCCGGCCGGTACCACCTCCCCAGCTCCTCCCCTTACGCCTGATCGCCGGATCACCTGCTAGATCGCCGGATCGCCAATTCCCGTGATCCCGCCCAAATCCCGCACTCGCCAAATCGCATTTTTATCTTAGATTTACTAATCTTTTTGGCAATAAACCTACCTCTATATGTCCACCACGAACATCGATAAGCTCCTGGATAACATCCGCAGAATAAACCTCTGGCAACGGCTCTTTGGCTGGGCCCGCATCAAAGACCAGCTGATCGCCGCCACCGCCGACCTGGAGCTACTCAAAGCCACCGCCGGTTCGATCCAGGAAAAGGCAAGCGCATTATCCCATAACATCGACCTGCTCACCCAGCGAAACGAACACCTGAACTCCGAGATCAACCGCCTCAACGAGGCCAACGCACATTACCGCTCGCAAGACGACAAACGCCGGCTCGAACACACCGAACAAATGGCCACGTTGAAACAATTCCAGGACCGCATCTACACCGAACGCGAAAAGGAAAAGGCAGACCGCCATCAGGCCGAACTGGCTCGAATCGAACAGCTCAAATTAACCTGGTACCATCATCAGGAACACGTAAAACAAACCCTGAAAGCCCTGTGTAATAAACATACGATCCAGTACGTCGACACCGTACCCTTCCGCGGCGAGCCGGACAATACCGTCATGATCTGTGACGAATTCATCGTCTTCGATGCCAAGAGCCCGGGCGGCTAAGACCTCACGCATTTCCCGCATTACCTCAGATCGCAGTCGGAGAAAGCCCGCAAATATGCGGACCAGGAAAACGTAAAAAAATGGATCTTCTTTGTCGTTCCCGCAAACACCCTTGAGGCCTTGCAGACCTGCGTATACCAGCTCGCAGACTATCATGTCTTCGTGGTCACCATCGATGCCCTGGAACCCATCCTGATAAGCCTGAAAAAAGTCGAGGAATACGAATTCGCAGATCAGCTCGATCCCGATCACCGCGAAAAAATCTGCCGCATACTGGGAAAATTTGCCCATCTTTCCAAACGCCGGGTACAGATCGATACCTATTTCATCAGCCAGTTCATGGAGCTCGCTTATAAATGCGACAACGACCTGCCGCCCGATGTGCTCGAAAAAGCCGGCGAATTCGAACGCGCCGAAAAGTTGAGCATCCCCCAAACCAAACGCGGCAAGGAGATCTCCACCGCCGACCTCGAAAAAGCTATGTCCAAAGTCCGCCACGACACCGGCAGCAAAGGCATCGCACTCCCGGAAAGCAAGCTCACCGACGGCCTGAATAATATTCCCCTTTACGTGCAATCGCCCTAATAATCCAACACCCATGACCGTACCCGATAGAAAATGGGTTTGCCCTTGGACACGAATAAAAGAAACCGATAACAGGATAACTAGCGCGCAAAAAAGCCTATCCTCTCGGCCGGCCACTGCCATTTTTAAATAGAATTACCTACTCCGGAAACCCTTTAAACTTAAAAATAAAAACAACCGCCTCCGCACAAGGCCCCCGGCCATTATCCCGTCGTTTATTTGTGTAACGAAAAAGCCATTGATATGAAAACCCAGGCAATCTTCTACGGCGCTCCCCGCCAAACTCAATTACAACCCTACCAGCCTTCCGCGAACCGCATCAAGGTGTCACTGCATCAGCTGGTCGACGATCTCGTCACAAGCCTTCAACCCCTGGCCATGAAACGAAACAACGTCATCGTCAACGGCGTGCCGGCCGGACTCAGTTTCATTGCCGAGGAGAACGTGCTCGCCTATGTGCTCTGGAACATGCTCACCAGCGTGATAAACGAAAAAAAGAACGAGTGTATCCACATCCAGACCCTGGTCGACGACGATCGCACCATGATCTGCATCAAAGACGCCGGTAACTATATCTACCGCGCCCTCGCATCCGATTACCGCAAACTGCAGGAAGCCGCCGCCCAGGTCGGGGGCTGCATCAACCTCTATAACGACGACCAATACGGTAGCAATATCGTCTTCAGCATCTCGAACACCCGCATGGCCATGTAACCCCTAAACCTTTATAGCCCCTAAACCCGCGTGCCGCCCTAAACCCCTGAACGCATTTTACCCTCCATTCGCGCAACCAACCAACCCGACACCCCTAAGCCCTAAACCGTAAAACGCAGTCAGACCACCCAATTCATAAAAAGTTTAACCACGATGCATAAAATTTTGAAATTTAGGCTAAATGGAAAATTTTTTATGTGCATGGATTAAACCGTGATTAAAATCGGCCATCTACTCAACAAACGATTTAATCATGAAAACAAAACACGCCCTGAGTCTGGCGACAGCAGCCATCGTCGCCGGCCTGATCATCGCCTGCAACAAAAGCAACTCCTCCGGCTCTAACAACAGCAGCTCGCCCAACACCGGCGCCACCCAGATGCAAACCCAGGCCGATGACGAAAGCCAGGTCTCGACCGAACTCGACAACGCCGAAAACGATGTCAACAACTCTCTCAACGCCAGCGCCGCCTTTAATGGCGTAGGAACCGCGAGCGCCGGAAGCCAAATGGAAACCTCCGGCAGCGGCGTCCAAACCAGCGGCGTTGAAACCACCGGCGGCGCCGGCCTCAACATCGACTACAGCATCTGCGACGCCACCGTCACCACCGACACGGCCAACGGCATGCGCGAGCTGATCATCACTTACAACGGCGCCAACTGCAAAGGCAACCGCATCCGCACCGGCGCCATCACGATCTCTATCCCCATCGGCACGCACTGGAAAGACAAAGGCGCCGTCGTAACGGCTGACATCGACAACCTGAAGATCACCCGTGTCAGGGACCACAAAACCATCACGATCAACGGTACCTATACTTTCACCAACGTCACCGGCGGCCTCCTCCGTAACCTCGCCACCCTCGGCGCCATCACCCACACGATCTCGGCCTCCGACGTCACCGTCATGTTCGCCGACAGCGCCACCCGCACATGGAGCGTAGCGAAACAACGCGACTTCACCTACAACGATGGCGTCGTCATCACCACCACCGGCACTCACTCGGACGGCACAGACAGCGACATCGCCATCTGGGGCGTCAACCGCTTCGGCAACTCTTTCGAAACACGCATCGTCCAACCCATGGTCATCGCTCAATCCTGCGACTGGCGTCTCACCAGCGGTGAAACAAGGACCATCCGGCCCGCCGTTACGCTCGACATCACCTATGGCCTGGACTCCAGCGGCAATCCGACCTCCTGCCCCGGCTCCGGTTACTATTATTACAAAGCCGTCTGGACCATCGGCAGCAAGACCTACACCTTTATCGCTCCCTACTAAAAACGTTTCGTCTAACCCCTACCCCTCTTCCGCTTTTCCGCCGATTTTACTTCAAGATGATACGCCGTATCATCTTTTGCTTGTGCCAGCACAAACGACGTCTGCACCACGCCGATATTCGGCAACGTCGACAATCTATTCATCAAAAAATCATGATATGCTTCCATATCTCTGATCACTACCTTCAATAAAAAATCGGCCTGCCCCGTGAGCTGCGAACATTCCATCACCTCATGGAATTTGATCACCTCGATCTCGAAACTCCGCAACACCTGCTGCGAATGTTCCTTCAACTGCACCGTCGTATAGCCGATCAGGTTCCTGCCGATCTTATCCTTGTTCAACAACGCTTCATATCCTAAAATGTACCCCTCGTTCTCGAGCCGCCGGATCCTTTCATATACCGGTGTGGCCGATAAACCCAATTTGTCCGCGATCTCCTTCGTGGTCATCCGGGCGTCATGCTGTAAAAGCTGAAGTATGCGGACATCAGCAGCATCCAGGTCTATATGCATAAAGATGAATTTTCTGACTAAAAAAAATAAAATCGGTTTAGCAAAGATAAAATATCCACCCAACTCTTAAAAACTAGAATCATTATCCAAAAAAGGTCCAACCACTAGACAATAAATCGCCTATTTCCCATCTTTGTATAGCTCTCCTCCTATTTTAAAGCTCGGTCCCGAAGTTTTTTTTATCTAAATAAATATCTGTCATGAGTAGAAACATCATTCTTCCTCTAAGAGAGGTAGGGCTTGCCGACTTACAGCTGGTCGGCGGGAAATGTGCGTCGCTGGGCGAAATGCTCCGTAACCTGACATCCCGGAATATCGAGATCCCCGACGGATTCGTCATCACTACCGATGCCTACTGGCGATTTCTGGAACAGAGCCGTCTCGGCCCATTCATCAACCAGGAGTTGAAACATATCGACTATGATAACATGGAGTCGCTGCGCCGCGCCGGCCTCAACATCAGACAGGCGATCTCCAATGTCCGCTTCCCACAGGAGCTCAGTCATGTCATCATCGCGGCTTATGAGAAACTCTCTCAGTCCTATGGCCAGTCTGCCACCGACGTCGCCGTCCGCTCATCGGCTACCGCGGAAGACCTGCCCGATGCCAGCTTCGCAGGCCAGCAGGAGACCTATCTGAACGTAAGAGGCCCCGCCGCTCTCATCGACGCTGTTCGTAATTGCTTCGCCTCGCTATTCACCGACCGCGCCATCTCCTATCGACAGACATTCAGCTACGATCGCTCCTCCGTCGGCCTCTCGGTATGCGTACAAAAGATGGTTCGCTCCGACCTGGCAAGCAGCGGCGTCGCCTTCTCGCTGGACACCGAAACGGGCTTCCGGGATGTAGTGGTGATCAATGGGTCCTATGGCCTCGGCGAACTCGTCGTACAGGGCGCGGTATCCCCCGATGAATTCCTGGTGTTCAAACCCGCAAGAAAAAAGGGACTCGCTTCGATCATCGAAAAAAAGATGGGCTTCAAAGACAAGCTCCTCGTCTACGGCGACCATGGCGACGAAAGGACCCGCACCATACCTACCGACGAGATCCAACGGCAAAAATTCTGTCTCGACGACCAGCAGATCCTCAAACTGGCAGACTGGATCATGACCATCGAAGAATACTACTCTACCCTCCGGGGGAAATGGGTCCCCGTAGACGTGGAATGGGCCGTCGACGGCCTCACCGGCGGTTTGTTCATCGTACAGGCAAGACCCGAGACCGTACATTCCCGGAGATCGGGCCAGCTGCTCACGGAATACAGGATCCACGAGACCGCGGGAGCCAGAAAAGTGATAGCCAAAGGCATTTCGGTTGGCGACAGGATCGCCTCCGGTAAGGTGTCCATCCTGTATTCTCTGGACAAGAGGGTCGGTGGACACGAATTTCAACCGGGCGACGTCCTCGTCACGGAAATGACCGACCCGGATTGGGAACCGGTCATGAAGATGGCTTCGGCTATCATCACCAACAAAGGCGGCCGGACCTGTCATGCCGCCATCGTAGCCCGCGAAATGGGCGTACCCGCGATCGTCGGTTGCGGTAATGCCACGGAACTGTTGCACAACGGCCAGCTCGTAACGGTCTCTTGTGCGGAAGGTGAGGAAGGCTATATCTACGAAGGCAAGCTGAATGTCGACCGCGTCGAAACGGATCTCTCCGAATTGCCGCCCATCACCACGCCGCTGATGCTGAATGTCGGATCGCCGGCGAATGCATTCGGCTACGCCCACCTGCCGCATAAAGGCGTCGGACTCGCCCGGGAAGAGTTTATCATCAATACCTACATCAAGGCCCATCCCCTCGCCTTGCTGCAGCATTCGAAGCTCGACGACCCGCAGCTCTCGGCCGCCATAAGAACGCTGATCCGTGGATTCGAAAACGAAGAATCCTTCTTCATCAACAAGCTTGCCTTCGGCATCGCCCGCATCGCGTCGGCATTCTATCCGCATAAAGTGATCGTCCGGTTCTCGGATTTCAAAAGCAATGAATACCGGAATTTATTGGGCGGACATTATTTCGAGCCGGAAGAAGAGAATCCCATGATCGGCTGGCGCGGCGCCTCGCGCTATTATTCGCCGGCTTATAAACCCGCGTTCGGATTGGAATGCCAGGCGATCAAAAAGGTCAGGGAAGTCATGGGGCTGCATAATGTCGCCGTGATGATCCCCTTCTGCCGTACCGTTCAGGAATTGCAGCGGGTACAGGAGACCATGGCCGAGTATGGGCTGGTGCGCGGCAAAGCAGGCCTGCACCTTTATCTGATGGCCGAGGTCCCGTCGAATGTTTTGCTGGCCCGCGATTTCGCCCGGTATATCGATGGGTTCTCCATCGGTTCCAACGACCTCACCCAGCTGACCCTCGGGCTCGACCGCGACTCGGCCCTGGTAGCCTCGCTGTATGACGAAAGGAACGAAGCGGTAAAATCGCTGTTGCGCATGCTGATCCATACGGCCAAAGAATGCAACGTCACCGTCGGCATCTGCGGCCAGGGCCCATCGGACTTCCCCGACTTCGCCCGCTTCCTCATGGAAGAAGGCATCGACAGCATCTCGGTCACACCCGACTCGTTCGTAAAAACGGTCCGCGCCCTGGCCATGGCCACCACCGGCCATCATGATCACGTCCACGGCCAGCCTGCTTAACGCACCGCGATTGTCTATACATTTCATAGCTTTGCCCCTATGAAATACAAGTTACTCGGACGCAGCGGCCTAAAAGTATCGGAATTATGCCTGGGAACCATGGGCTTCGGCACGGAATCGGGCTGGGGCGCAGACAAGCTCACAAGCTTCGCCATCATGGAAGCCTTCGCCAACGCTGGCGGGAATTTCCTCGACACAGCCAATATCTATAAGCTCGGCGCCAGTGAAAAGTTCATCGGCGAGTTCATAAGCCGGCGCGATCGCGACTACTTCGTCATCGCCACAAAATATTCGCTCAGGGATAACACCACCAATCCCAACGCCAGCGGCAATAACCGCAAGAACATGATGCGCAGCGTCGAAGCAAGCCTCAAACGGCTGGCGACGGATTTCATCGATGTCCTGTACCTCCATATCTGGGACGACCTGACCCCCATCGACGAAGTATTGAGAGGCATCGACGATCTCATCCGCCAGGGCAAGGTCAACTATGCAGCCATCAGCGACACCCCCGCCTGGATCGTCAGCAAAGGCAACACCCTCGCCGAACTCATGGGCTGGAGCCAGTTTATTGCGTTGCAGATCGAGTATAGCCTGATCCAGCGTAGCCCCGAACGCGATCTGATCCCGATGGCCAGACATTATAACATGACCGTGACGCCCTGGGCGCCACTGGCCGGCGGGGCACTCACCGGAAAATATCTGAAAGGCGGCCAGGGTCGCGTCAAACCCGAGAGTAACCGCCGGAATGAGAACAGCGAACGCATCACCCGCGAGGTAATGGCCATTGCAGAAAAACTGGGCGTACAACCCGGCAATGTCGCCCTCCAGTGGACCCGCCAGCAAAACTTCGAATGTATCCCGATCGTAGGCGCAACGAAGCTGGACCAACTACAGGAAAATCTTAAAACCATCGACCTGGTCCTATCGGAAGAAGACCTTAAAAAGCTCGACGAAGCCAGCGCCATCGATCTCGGCTTCCCCGGAAAATTCTTCCGCGAAGAAGGCGTCCGTCAAAACAATTTCGGCGGCTTCTACGATCGTATCATTCCCAGGTCCCAATAGCCGTTTCCGCCCGATCCGCCATCATTGCTCCGCCCCTACTCGCCCAGTCCGGCCACCATTGCCCAACCCCCTACTCGCCCAGTCCGCCGCGATCACCGGCCCCCTAACCGGCATACTTCCGCCTGTACTCTATCGGGCTAAGATTCGTATGCTTCTTAAAAACCTTCCTGAATGCATTGATATCGTTATATCCGGTTTCATAGATGATCTCGTTCACGGTCTTCTGGCTCGATTCCAGCTGCTTCTTCGCAAATTCCACCTTTACCCGGTGTATATATTCCAATACCGAATTCCCCGTACATTTCTTGAACCGCCTTTCAAAATTTCTCCGGCTCAGATGCAGTGTCTCGCAAAGCGCATCTACATTGAGAAGATCCACCGCGTGAGCCTCGATATATTCCTGTGCTCTCAGCACATCGGCATCGCCGTGATGCTTCTGGCCGATGAATATGATATAAGGCTGCTGGCTCTTGCGTTCTATATCGATCTCGAACATCTTCGAAGCCAAAACGGAAAGATCCCTGCCCAGATGCTTCTCTATAAGATACAAAAGCAGGTTGAGATAGGAATAGCCTCCCCCACAGGTATAAACGCCATTCTCGTCGGTGATGATGGTATCGTCGATGACCTGCACCTGCGGGAACATCGTCGTGAACTGATTCCTGGCCGCCCAATGGATAGCACACCGCCGGTTATCCAGCAAACCGGTAAACGCCAGGAAGAACGACCCGACGCAAAGGCTGACGATCTCGGCGCCCTGCCGATGCTGCGACAAGATCCAGTCCGTATAGCCTCTGTTCTTCTCTAACGCCTTTGAAAAATCGCCGCAAAGCAGCGGGATAACGACAACATCCGTCCGCGGTATCCTGCCGATCGTATTATTCACATTGATCCGGTAAAGACCGCCGCCCAGGTCCATCGCCTCTTCCAATCCCACGATCTCCACCTTATAAAAAGGCGGCCTGCCCTGGTATTTCAAGAAATCGTTCACCCGGTTCAGTATCTGGTATGCGCTGTCGATACACGACATCGTCGCATCGCTCAACGCCAGTATGGAGACCTGTTTCATAAGGTAAATTTAACCCAAACCCCTGTCGCAATCAACATACCAGATTGTCGTATTCGCCATGCCTCGAAACACCGCCGAAAACCTAGCTTTACAAAAAAACAGGAATACTATGAAATCTGTTGAGATCATCATGGTCCCCGTCGCGGATCAACAAAAAGCAAAGGCCTTCTATTTGAATCTTGGTTTCCATATCGTAGCCGAAGCGCCCATGGGCAATGGCGAGACCTGGCTTCAACTAGGCCTGCCCAATGGCGACACCACCATTTCCCTGGCCAAATTTCAGGGCATTATCCTCGAAACGGATGACATCGCCAAAGAAACGGCTCGCTTAGCCGCCGGCGGCGTCAAAGTCGGGAATATCGACGACACCCCCTGGGGCAAGTTCATGTGGCTAAAAGATGACGACGGCAACAGCATCTGCCTGCATCAAAAATGATCCCCCGCGGCTTCGCCCCCTGCCTCGGCCCCTCGCATACCCCAGGGCAACTCATAAAAAAACCTCCGGATTGTTTATCCGGAGGTCGAAGCTCGGCTGGCTACGCCCAGTCAGTTGCTGGCAAGGGTTCGCATGTTGTACACTAGGAAACGGATCAAAGATAAAATATCATTTGAACAGCTTGTTTTTACGTATTCCTGGCGACGCTACCAATCAGCCTCGTTTCAAAAACGTATTACAGCCCGCAAAATTATCCATTACGGCGAAATATTAATGAGATAAGCGGGAACTATTATTATTTGGACCGGGAAGAGCATTATCCGCCACCTGCTACCCGGCCGGAATCCCTACAACCCCAAATACTTCATCGCCGCATCCAACACCAGATCATCCCCATTCAAATAAGCCGCCGTAGTCTCCCGCGCATAGATATCCGGCGGCACACCCACGCCTTCATAGATATCGCCATTGAGCGCCTTGAACATCGAAGAGCTCGTATAAACGAACATATAACCATTAGGTCCCCACGCCGAACCCCCGATCGTAAACTGCCCGCCATCGAAATATACCGAAGACGTCAGCGGCCCATTCGCCCCCCACGTCCGCGTACCGATAAACTTCCCATTCGACAAGGACTTGATCGCCATGATCGTGATCTCCGACATGCTCACGGAAAGATGATCCCCCAGCACCACGATCGGCGCCGTAATATTCACCGAACCGCCCACCCAGGGCTTCACGACAGCC
>DASZOW010000706.1:0-10472 GCA_035550615.1 Puia sp. | reverse complement strand
TATCCTTCATCATATCCTGCGCGGCTTCCATGATGAGGCGTTCCGTCTGGAAGTAGTTTTCGACGCCGGTAGCCTGTTTGCCCAGTTTGCGGCCGGTCTGATAGATATAGAGGTCGAGGTAGGTATCTTCTTCGAAGTCCGCCTGGGCGCGATAGGTGCGGTAGAGCAGGCCGTTGATCACGGTAGGTTCGTCGCTAAGGGCCTTTTTCAGCCGGTCTTCATAGCGTTCCAGCCGGAAGGACTTTTCGTTGATGAAGTCATTGGGGGCGCCCTGGGTATAGTAGCGCAGGTTGGATTGCAGGTTCTCGAATCGGAAAAGCTGGTCCTGCCAGAGCTGTGGGTCGAGCTCGAGGGCTACGACGTCGGCGTTCTTGATATCGAGATAAAAGGAGTCGCTGAGATGGAAGACCAGCTTGCTGCTGACGTGCATGGTCCCGAAGAGATAGGAGGGTTTTTTGAGACCGTTGCCGGTGATCTCCCACAATAAGGCAGGATATTTTTTTTCTATATGTCGCTGGGCGTGGGTTGACAAGGCGAGGGATAGAAAAAAAGCAGCACAGATCCAAAGCGGGGTCGATCTCATTAGTAGGTGGGTTACGATACAAGTTGCATAAAAGACGTCGATTTGGGAAAATTATTTTCTTTTATGAACGTTAATTCCCCGCGCGGCCGGTAAAAACAAATTTGGAGTCGGCTCTTTTTTGTTGTACCTTCGCCCGCTTGAAATTTCGCGTAATGCAGAATTCGATCATGCCGTAACATGATAACAGATCGGGTGCCGGTTGGCTAAAGTTGGGCCTTCGGCCAGGTCACCAAGGTGTCCTTTTCCTGGTTTGTACGGAATCCCCAGCGAGCCCCTAACCACACCTGCCTGGTATCATGTGCGAATCTAATTAATTGCAGACGAGCTTAGCCGACAAACCAAGATGGACCGCTGGTTCATCAAAAACAAAAATTTTCATTCCACATGAAGCTTTCACAGTTCAAGTTCGATCTCCCTCTAAACCTTATTGCCCAGCACCCTGCGAAAAAAAGAGAGGACAGCCGGATGATGGTTGTTCACCGCAAGACAGGACTGATCGAGAACAAGCATTTCCGCGACATCCTCGACTACTTTGACGATAAGGACGTTTTTGTCGTCAACAATACCAAAGTATTTCCCGCGCGCATGTATGGCCGAAAGGAGAAGACCGGGGCCAAGATCGAAGTATTCCTCCTCAGAGAATTGAATAAGCCCAACCGGCTTTGGGATGTGATCGTGGATCCTGCCAGAAAGATCAGGGTAGGCAACAAGCTGTATTTCGGGGACAATGATGAACTGGTGGCCGAAGTCATCGACAATACCACCAGCAGGGGGCGGACGATCAGGTTCCTGTGGGATGGAAACGACGAGGAGTTCCGGCAAGTGCTGGAAATTCTGGGTGAAACGCCGTTGCCGAAATATATCAAACGCAAACCCGACGAAGAGGACAAGGAACGTTACCAGACCGTATACGCCAAGCATGAAGGGGCCGTAGCGGCGCCGACGGCAGGGCTGCATTTCAGCAAAGAGCTGATCAAGCGTTTGGAGATCAAAGGGGTACGTTTTGCCGAGATCACCCTCCATACAGGTTTGGGCACTTTCCGGCCTATCGAAGTAGAGGACCTCAGCAAGCATAAGATGGATGCCGAATACTACCGGATCGAAGAGGATGCCTGCAAGATCGTGAACAAGGCGAGGCTGGGTAGTCATCGCATCTGTTCCATCGGCACCACGACGATGCGCGCAATCGAATCCAGCTTTACGGCCGAAAAGCTATTGAAGCCGTCGGAAGGCTGGACCAATACCTTTATCCATCCGCCTTACCAGTTCAATATCGCCGATGCGCTGGTCACGAATTTCCATCTGCCCAAGACGAGCCTGCTGATCATGGTATGTGCGTTTGCCGGCTATGACCTGGCGATGGAGGCGTACAAGAAAGCAATCAAGGACAAATACCGGTTCTTCAGCTATGGCGACGCCATGCTGATCGTATAAAAGAAAAACGACACGTCATATGAGAAAGCTTGCCATTCTTTTTTTACTTCCTACTCTAATGTCCGTAAACACCCAGGCGCAACAAATCCTCCCATTGTATGGAGATCAGCCCATTCCCAATTCAAAACCAGCAGCCGACCAGGAGAAGATCGATACGTCGAAGACCCCGCCTTACCGGCTTTCTTATAGCAAGGTGAGCCACCCTACCCTGGCGGTCTATCTGCCGCCGGCGGGAACGGCTAATGGAACGGCGGTCGTCGTCTGTCCCGGCGGCGGCTATGTGCATCTGGCCATGACGCATGAAGGCATCGATGTCGCCCGCTGGCTAAACAGCTTAGGCGTAGCGGCTTTTGTGCTGAAGTACCGGTTGCCCAGCGACGAAACGATGATCGATAAGACGATAGGTCCCCTTCAGGATGCTCAACGGGCCATCCAGCTGGTGAGGCAGCGGGCGGGCGACTGGGGCGTAGACCCCAGCCGTGTCGGTATCATGGGTTTCTCGGCAGGCGGTCATCTGGCTTCCACGGCGGGAACGCATTTTGATCAGGCGGTGATCGACAACAAGGACCATATCTCGCTCCGGCCGGATTTTATGGTACTCTTATACCCGGTGATCTCGTTTGCCGATAGTATCGCCCACCGGGGTTCGCGGGATTATCTGCTTGGGAAGAACCCCGACCCCGCCAAGGTACTGGCCTATTCCAACGAGCTGCGGGTAACCGCGCAGACACCCCCTACTTTTCTTGTTCATGACGAAGACGACAGGACGGTGATGGTGGTCAACAGTCTCTATTTTTATGAGGCGCTGGTCAAAAATCATGTTCCGGCCGAGCTGACCATCTACCCCAGGGGCGGACATGGGTTCGGGTTGCATAATCCTACGACAGGCGCGGATCAATGGCCGGACCGGCTGGCGGACTGGATGAAGGTGAATGGATGGGTGAAATAAATCCCCTTAGTTCGGATTTAAGCCGTAGTCGATGGGCAGCAGATTGCAGATCTTCTCCGACTGCGCCCAGTGGCCCCTGGTGACGAGAACCTGCGGAGGATAATAGCTCCCGTTCTCTTCCACTTTAACCGGTTCGGCGGAAATCATCTGAAGGCCTGATTCTTCGAACTCGCCGCCGGCTTTTTCGCGCACTCCATGCAATACGATGATCGGGCCGGTAAAAGACATGTCCCTTGTACCATCCGGCGCCACGGCGAGAATGCTATCCGGCGGGACGACGACCTTCCAGGAAATATGATCCGGCTGGCGCAGTACCTTCCAGAAATAATAAAGGGTGTCCATGGGAAAATTGCCTGGCTTTTGAAAATCGGGGCGGTAGATCTGTTTTATCCGCTCCTTCTCCCGGTTGGGTCCCGAAACCTCTTTCTCCATCAGAAATCCCTGGGTGACGGACTGGCCGGAATACAGACTGCGCATAAAATGCATTATGGAGCCCGCGTAGGCTATTTTCCGATTGAAATCCCAGAGTTTCCGCCGGTCTGCCCTTTTTGCTACCATCTGCCGGAAGTATGGGTAACCGAAATACCGGATGTAATTATTATTAAAATCGGCCCGGAAGCCTTCCAGCTGATAGATCAGCGTATAGCCAAGCGCTTTATTTTCGATCTGAAGCGGTTCGGTGGCCGTCACTGAGAGCAGGTTGCTTTTTTTGGAAAAGAAGAACCGGAGGGCCGATCTATTTTCCAACTTGCACTCGCCGGCATTTTCGCCGGCGCCGATAAAATTATCCATAAAGAACTTGCCCCATTTGGCCCAGCCATGTTGGTCATAGGGTTCGACGGTAACGGCGGCCAGCTCGGTGGCTTTGGTTTGCAGGGCGATCCGTATCCCGCCGGAGAGATGTGCGCCATTGACCTCGATGACTGCGGTGCCATAGCCGATGGCGGAGACGATCAACTGGTAGTCGCCACGGGGTATCTCAAGCCGGAAGTCGCCTTCGGGTCCGGTGACGGTACCTTGTGTCGTGTTGTTGAGGAATACGCTGATCCCCTCCAGCGGTGTGCCGTTAGCCGAGTCGATGACGATGCCGGTGAGGATATGGTCCGGCGGCTGGGCATGGAGACAGCAGGTGTATAGAAGAACGGCGGCGAGGATGAAGATCTTGGTCATGGGTCGATCCATGAATTTAAGGTTTTTTCACAGCCCCACCGCCGGGTGTTTAATCGAGATTAAAAAGTCCTTTGTTCAGCAGCTGCAGGGTCTCTGTCTTATGACCAGAGGGGATGAGCAGCGAGACGTTGTGTTTGCTGCCGCCGTAGCTGACCATGCGGATCGGGATCGTTTTCAGGGCGTCGAACAATTTACTGAGGACGTCGGGCGTCCTGGCCAGTTCGTTGCCGACGATCGATACGATGGTATGGTTCTCTTCCACTTCTATGGTCCCGAAGGGCTCCAGCTCGCGGACGATGGATTTGAGTTCGGCAGTGCTCTCGATGGTCAGCGATACGGCGACTTCGGAGGTGGTGACCATATCCACGGGGGTTCGGTATTTCTCGAACACCTCGAAGATCTTCCGGAGGAAACCATAGGCCAAGAGCATGCGGCTGCTACGGATGTTGATAGCGATGATGCCATCTTTGGCGGCAATGGCTTTGGCGCCGACGGAGCCTGCTTCTTCCGTGATAAGGGTCCCCCTGGCCTCGGGCTGCATGGTATTGAGCAGTTTCACCGGGACGCGATAGAACTGGGCGGGCCAGATGGAAGCGGGGTGCAGGATCTTGGCGCCAAAATAGGCGAGCTCCGCCGCTTCCTCGAAGCTGAGCTGGTCGATGGCAACTGTTTTTTTGACGACGCGGGGATCGTTATTGTGCATCCCGTCTATATCGGTCCAGATCTCGCAGACGCTGGCGTTGATGGCGGCGGCGATAAGCGAGGCGCTGTAGTCGCTTCCTCCCCTTTTGAGGTTGTCGACCTCGCCGCGGGCGTTGCGGCAGATATAGCCCTGGGTCACGAAAAGAGCTTTGTCCTTATGTTGCTGCAGGAGCTGGGTGAGCTTTGCCTTGATGCTGTTGATCTGGGGCTCGTCATGGTTGTCGATGCTCATGAACTCGAGGGCGGGCAGCAGGAAATGGTCGATGCCGTTCTCTTCCAGAAAAACGGAGAACAGCTTTGTGGACAGCAGTTCGCCCTGGGCCAGGATGTCTTTGCTAAGGGCTTCGCTGAACGAGATCTTGAGGATGATATTGAGGAATTCGAAATGTTCGGCAATGATGGATTTTGCGCGGTTATAGGAAGCATCCTTTTTTACCAGCTCCCGGATAAAGGATTGATAATGGGCTTCCAGCTTATCGATGAGTTCCTTGGCTTTCTCACGCTGGCCGGAGGAGATGGCGTTGCCGATCTCCACGAGGGAGTTGGTAGTGCCGCTGAGGGCGCTGAGAACGACGATCTTCGGTTCTTTGTCTGCGGTGATGAGCTGGCTGACCTGACGCATCCTTTCCGGTTTGCCTACCGAGGTGCCGCCAAATTTCATGATCTTCATGCGATTGATTTTTCGGACCGCAAAGATACGCGGTTGTGGCTTAGAAATTTTCTAAAAAGCCAATGTCCGTCCTTCGGACGAAAGGCGTCCCGCGTTTCAAAGGGATGCCACACCGAGCTTTTGGGCAACCGAGTTTAAATCCTCGACGACGACGGGAAGCAACGGGATGCCCGTTCTTCTGCGTTCTTCTTCTGTCTCCCGTTCCGGATCGCCGGGTATCAGCACCCTTTCCTGTCCGGGGACGGGCCTGGCTGCCCGGAAGCGGCGAATCCAATTATCCATGTGCGATTTAAATTCGCCGGCGGGTCGGAAGGCGTCGATGCGCATGGCGCCGAAGAAATGGCCGATGCCTTTTCCGGGCATTCCCGTGGGCATGGGCACATAGGCGGGGAAGGGGGGCACCCAGGGGCCATAGTTGGCGCCGCTGAGCACGGCGGAAAAGATGTCGACGACGGCGCCGAGTGCGTAACCTTTATGACTGCCATGGTCCCGGCTTCCGCCGAGGGGCAGCAGGGCGCCGCCTGCTTTCAATTCATGCGGGTCGGTAGAGGGGTGGCCTTCTTTGTCCTGTATCCAGCCGAGCGGTGCGGCTTCATTTTTCCGCTGCAGGATCTCCAGCTTGCCGTTGGCGGCGGTAGTAGTGGCCAGATCGGCGACGAAGGCCGGCTCTTCCCCTGCGGGGATCGCCACGCAGATGGGGTTGGTCCCCAGCATCCGTTCCAGTGAAAAAGTAGGCGCCACCAGTGCGCTGGCGTTTGTCATGGCAATGCCGATCATGTCTTTGGCGACGGCTTGTAAGGCGTGATAGCCGGCGATACCAAAATGATTCGAGTTTTGAACGCTTACCCAGCCGGTGCCTACCTGTTCCGCTTTTTTTATGGCCACCTGCATGGCATACGGTGCAACGACAAGGCCCAGACCGCTGTCACCGTCCACAACGGCTGTAGAAGGAGTCTCATGGATGACGCGTAGCCGGGGCCGGGGGTTTGCCCTGCCGGCTTCCTGCAGCCGGACATATCCGGTCAGCCGGGCGACGCCATGGGAGTCGACGCCGCGCAGATCGGCGCTAAGCAAGGTTAGGGCTGCGGTATGGGCATCGGGGTCGGGACAGCCCATCTTGCGGAAGATGGCGATGGTGAAATCGAGCAGCGTTTCATACGGGATGACGGTGGTGGAGTTGGCCATGTGTTGTTTTTAGGGCCGTAAAGATCGGTAATGTGCCGCAATCGGTGTTTACGAAAATTTAGTCCGTTGCGACGATTGTCATTAGGACGAGCCGCTTTCCGCGGTTCAGCAGAAATCTCACGATTTAGTATGACCGGTATAATATCCATGACAGTATATCGTTAATTTTGCACGTACTGTCAACATTCTTCACTCAAAACTACTAGTATGAGAAGATTCCTATTCTTCCTATGCGGCCTTTTCTTGCTTATAGGACAGGTTACAGCACAAAATCGCACGATTACGGGAACAGTTTTAGATGCCAGCGGGGCGCCTGTAGTCGGGGCGTCGGTCTCGCTCAAGGGTTCGAACCGGGGAACGACGACCGATAATAACGGCAGCTTTGTTTTCACGGTCCCCGACGACGCCAGGGCACTGGTGATCTCGGCGGTGAACTTTGCCCCCCTCGAAGTAGGGATCAGGGGTAAGACCACGATTGGAACGGTAGCCTTGCAGCCGGCCAACAAGAGCCTGAGCGAGGTGGTGGTCGTAGCCTACGGAACACAGAACAAGACCAATGTAACCGGGGCGGTGACGACGATCAGCGGGAACGTAGTTGCTGATAAACCCTTTACTTCAGTGGACAAAGCGCTGCAGGGGGCGGTACCGGGGATGCTGGTATCGTCGGCTTCCGGGGCGCCGGGTTCTGCCACGGACATCGTTATCCGCGGCATCGGGTCGATAAATGCGAATTCCAGTCCCCTTTGGGTGATCGACGGGGCTATCATCAATTCAGCCGATCTGACGGTCAATACTACCACGGCCAACCCGCTCAGTGCGATGAACCCGGACGATATCGAAAGCATTTCGGTCCTAAAGGATGCGGTATCTACCGCGCCTTATGGGTCGCGTGCCGGTAACGGCGTCGTGCTGGTGACCACGAAAAAGGGCCGGGCGGGGCTTACGCATATAGGCGTGACGGGCGAGTTCGGGCAGAACAGCAGGGCATATACGCCGAGCAACTTACCGGAGAACTCGGCGGGGTTGCAGACAACACTGCGGCAGGCCCTCATCAATGCCGGGTATGTTACCAACAACAGCCAGGCCGACCAGCTGATCACGCAAGGCCTGGGATATCCTGCGAACTATCCCAGCATCAACACCAATTGGTTCGACGTAGTCTCGCAAAAAGGCGGGCAGTCGCAGGTCACCGTGTCGCTAAGCGGCGGCAACGATAAGACCACGGTCTACGCTTCGGCGGGCTATTTCGATCAGAAGGGTATCAGCATCGCCAGCGATTTCCAGCGGTTCACCGGGGCCCTGGCCTTAACACACAAGGCAAGCGACCGATTCACCCTAACCGCCAATATCAATGCCGTCAATACGTCGCAGCATACACCGGCCAACGGTGGGGCATACGCCAACCCGGTGCTGGCTTCTATGTTCGTGTTGCCCTGGTATACGCCGCGGCTGCCGAACGGCCAGCTCAGATGGGGCGCCAACGATACGCTTTTCGAGTTCCCGCAGGGCGCTTCTATCTATAACCCGCTGGTACAGGCGGCCTGGAACAACGACCAGGCACAACAGACGGCGCTGCGCGGCAGTACGGCCGGCGAGCTGAAGATCCTCGATAACCTGAAATTTACTTCGCGGTTCTCGGGAGAGTATGTGGCCGTGCAGGAAGATCAGTACCGGAATCCTTTTTATGGCGACGGTTATCAGAATGGCGGGGATGCCGCATCGAACTATGCCCGGGTGTTCGATTATACCTGGTCCAACTTTGCGGATCTGAAGCAAAACATCAATAAAGAAGGCGACGAATATTTCGATGTCAAGGCAGGGGTAGAAGCATACGATTTTAAGCTATACTCTTTGAATGCCGCAGGACACGGGTTCCCACAGACGCTGGGGCTCAAGTATCTGCTCAACACCGCCAATCCGACGACGGCCTCGGCGCTGCCGACGGAACAAACGACGTTCTCGTATTTCGGGATCGCAGACTTCAACTACAAGGACCGGTATGTGGTCAGCGGCAGTCTTCGCCGGGATGAGTCTTCGGTATTCGGCGCCGATAACCGCTGGGGCACCTTTTATTCGGTGGGCGCCAGCTGGAATATCAATGAAGAGGAGTTCATGAAACAGCAGAAGATCTTCGATCTGCTGAAGCTGCGGGCTTCATACGGTCAGACAGGTAATACCAACGGGTTTGGGTTCTATACCGCCCTGCCGACCTATGGTTCCTCCAATTACAGCGGACAGGCCGGCCTGGTCCCGTCCAATGTGGGTGACAGCGAGCTGACGTGGGAGAAAAACCAGTCGCTCGATATCGGGTTGGATTTCGCCATCCTGAAGGACCGGATCGACGGAACCATCGACTATTATCACCGGAAAACCAATGATCTGCTGTCGCCGATCCCCTTCTCCTACACGACAGGGTTCAGTGGCCAGAATGAGAACGTGGGCAGCCTGGTGAACAAGGGTTTTGAATTGATCATCAACGCGAAGCCGGTGATCGTGCATAACTTCAAATGGGAACTGCAGTTCAATATTTCACACAACACTAACCGGGTAACGGCCTTGTACAAGGGTACGTCCATCCCTGCCGGCTCCTTCCAATATACGGTGGGTCACGATCTGCAGGAATACTATCTGCCGATCTGGGCCGGTGTGAATTCGCAGAACGGTGAGGCGCAATGGTATACGGATGACACCCGGAAAACGTTGACCAATAATTATAACGATGCGAATTATGTGCTGGATAAAAGGTCGGCCGCACCGACTGTTTTCGGCGGGTTCGAGAATACGCTGACGCTGGGTCCCTGGGTACTGGACTTCCAGCTGGATTACCAGTTCGGCAACTATATCTTCGATAACTGGTTCAATTATCTCAACAGTGACGGAGCTTATGTAGGGGGGCTTAACCAACTGAGCACCCAGCTCAAGGCCTGGCAGAAACCCGGTGATAAAACGGATGTGCCGCAGATCATCTATGGAGATCCGAGCCAAAGCAATCAGCCCAGCACCCGTTGGTTGTACAAAGGCAATTTTATCCGGCTGCGCAACCTGCAGTTCAGCTACAATTTTACGCCGGGTCTGCTGAAGACATTGCATCTCGACAAGCTGAGCATCTATATCCGGGGAACCAACCTGGGGACCTGGGGTGTGGATAAGAACCTGCCCTATGATCCGGAGGCCGGCATAAACAGCACGGCCAACCTGGAGGAGCTGATCCCCAAGACTATTGCAGGCGGTATCAAGATCGGGTTCTAAGCAATGAAAATCTACATCCTCAAAATGAAAAGTATGAACACTCACAAATTATATTTCGCGTTGATGATGACGGCTGGGCTGGCGCTGAGTTCCTGCTCCAAATCTTTTATCGACAAGACCCCGGCGGGCAGTTTGCCGACGGATGAGGCGCTGAATACGCCGGAGCTGTTGCAATCCGATCTCAACGGGTTGTATGCAGAGCTTCGGAATGTCGACCAGTTCGGTCGCGACTTCCCCATCCTGGGGGATCTGATGGCCGATAATATCTGGCTGCAGCAGCGGAACAGCGGACGTTATGTGGGCCAATGGGAGTACAATACACCGGTAGCGGACAATGCGGTATTGGCCATGTGGCAAGAATCTTATAACGGCATTCTCGATGCCAACCAGATCATCGATGCCAGTGTCACGGGCGCCGACGAGATCAAGGCGCAGGCCTATGCGCTGCGGGCGCTGCTGTATTTCAAGCTGGTGAATATCTATGCCGAGCCCTATACGCGTGATCCCAATGCCCTCGGGGTACCGCTGGT
>DASZOW010000705.1:0-6722 GCA_035550615.1 Puia sp. | reverse complement strand
GTATCAAAGCTGGCTGCACCTGTTGTTGAATGACCGGTCGGCCTCCGTAGGTCTGTCGGTACTGGGTCTGTTGAACAGCTGGTTCCACCTTTCAGTTTCGAAAAATTGCGTTACGCTGGCGGGCCTGGCGCTGTTGCTGTTACCGCTGATCCATACCCGCCGGTATACCGATGTCACGTTCCGGCTGCTTTACCTCGCTTCGGTCCTGATCTGGATGGTCATCTTCAATCACAAGGCCGAGTCGCCCACCTATATCATCGTGGCCAGCGGTGTCGCCATCTGGTATTTCTCGCAACGGCCGGATGCGGTGAACCGCGTTTTGCTGATCGCTGCCTTTTTCCTGATCGAGATGTCGGTGTCCGACCTCGTGCCGGCGCCGTTGCGGAATGGGTTTATCCGCCCCTATGGCATCAAGGCGGTGATGGGCATCGTCATCTGGTTCGTGATCTTCTATGAACAGATCACGCTGCGTTATAAACCCGCTCCCGCCAACGAAATCCCGGCGACATGAAAAAAAGCCCCTCCTCCACCCTGCAATTGCTGAGACTGCATTTCTCGTTCTTCCTGATGCCGGTCTACTGGTTCGCGCTCAGCCAGGTGGCGGAAAGAGACTGGGGCAGGGCGGTACTAATATTTTTTATTCTTCATCTGTTGGTATACCCTGCCAGCAACGGCTATAACAGCTATATGGACCGGGATACGACGCCTATCGGCGGATTGGCGAATCCCATGCAGCCGACGCGTGCGCTTTTCCGGGTGACGCTGGCCATGGATCTCGCGGCGCTGGCGCTTGGGGCGATCATCGGACCCTATTTTGTGGCGGGGCTGGCGTGCTATATCCTTGCTTCGCGTGCATATAGTTACCGGGGCATCCGGCTCAAGAAATATCCTATTGCCGGCTGGCTCACTGTCATCATCTGTCAGGGAGCCCTGGTCTTTTTCCTGGTATACCAGGGCAGCCATCATCCGTCCGCAGGCGTGGAGAGCCTCCATGCGCCGCCCGAAGCTATGATCGCGTGTTCGCTGCTGTTGGGCGGCTTTTATCCACTGACCCAGATCTACCAGCATGAAGCCGACAGATCGGATGGGGTACGGACCCTAAGCATGGCCCTCGGTTACCGGGGCAGTTTTATCTTTACCGGGGTGATGTATACGATAGCCTTCCTGGTGCTGTTTCGCTATTTTATGTTTACCTTGCAAATCAAAGAATTTTTTGTACTGGCAACCTGTATGCTGCCGGTGATCGTTTACTTTTTGATATGGGCCGCCAAAGTCTGGCGGGACCCCGAGCAGGCGAATTATTCCAATACCATGCGGATGAATTTGCTAGCTTCGGCGTGTACCAATGCGGGTTTTCTAGCCGTGTTGGTCATCGGGTCCTGACACTCGTGGTCCCATCTTTGCAACCACATCATAAAATCAGCGTCCTTGAGTACCATTATTTCCATTGGAACGGCTGTCCCCGCATACCAGCACCGGCAGGAAAATATCCTGCCTTTTATGCATCGGATCTATGGCTGGCAGAAGGATGCCGGGCGGATACTGAAAGCGCTGTATCATCAAAGCGGTATCGACACCCGTTATTCAGTGATACCGGATTATTCGAGGCCGGCCTATCAATGGCAATTCTATCCCCCGACGGAGAATCTCGAGCCCTTTCCCTCACTGGAAAAGCGGATGCGCTGGTATCAGCTATACGCAGCAGGGCTGTCGGCAAAGGCGATCCACCGGTGTCTCGATGGAAAATGCGCGACCGGGGACATTACCCATCTGATAACGGTCAGTTGTACCGGGATGAGTGCGCCTGGTCTGGATCTGCAGCTGGTCGAAGCACTTGGATTGCCGACGGATGTATTCCGGACCTCGATTAATTTCATGGGATGTTATGCCGCGATCCATGCCTTGAAACTGGCGCATGCGCTGGCTGCCGTTCCGCGGACGCGCGTGCTAATCGTATGCACGGAATTGTGCACCCTGCATTTTCAACAGGCCCCCAGCCTGGACAATATGTTGTCGAGCCTGCTTTTCTCCGATGGATCGGCGGCTATGCTCGTCGTATCCGATGATGCCGCCGAGGATCAAAAAGGGTTGCGGATAAAAAATTTCTATTCGGAGATCGTACCAAAAGGAAAGAATGACATGACCTGGGCGCTTTCTTCCACCGGTTTTCAAATGACGCTAACAGGGTATGTCACGGACCAGATCCGTGCGGATTTCGGCGCCCTGGTCGGCCATGCATTGCAGAAAAGCGGCGTCAGACGCGAGCAGGTCAACGGCTGGTGTATCCATCCGGGTGGAAAGAAAATTCTGGAGGCTATCGAGAAAAGCCTGTCTCTCTCTAACGGCGAACTGGCCCCGAGCTATGCGATCCTGCGGCAGTATGGGAATATGTCGTCCCCGACCATCCTGTTCGTTTTACAGCAGGTAATGGAAAATCTGTCGTATAGCCAGCCAAATTGTATATTAGGGGCGGCTTTCGGGCCTGGTCTTACCATGGAAACCTTTGTAGTGGATACCAATTAATCCCTTTATGTCACCTGTGGCGGATTTTTCAAGACGGAGCTATGAAAAGGAGCTGCTGGACAGGGATGATATTCCCTTCCACGATATCGAGAAGAATATGCAGGAATTGGATGTGATCAATACCTGGCTGGGTGGCCATGCGATCAGTGTAAAAGGCTTCAGGGAATTGATCGGCGGACGAAAGCGGGTAAGCATCTGCGAGATCGGATGCGGCGGCGGCGATAATCTGCGTATCCTCGACCGGTGGTGCCGGCGGCATGGAGTAACCGCACATCTCATGGGGATCGACAACAACCCCCACTGTATCGCCGTGGCGGAACGGCGATGGACAGGAGATAATGCGGAATGGATCTGCTCGGACTATCGGGACGTCCGTTTTACCGATGTGCTTCCGGATATCGTCTTTTCCTCGCTGTTCTGTCATCACTTTACCGATGAAGAGCTGGTGGACCAGCTCCGGTGGATGGAAGCCAATGCCATTGTCGGCTGGTTTATCAACGATCTGCACCGGCATCCGCTGGCATATTACTCCATCCGGATGCTGACGGCCGTCTTTTCGAGGTCGTACCTGGTCAGGAATGACGCGCCGTTGTCCGTATTGCGTGGGTTCAGCCGGGAGGAATGGTTGGGTGTGCTGTGTCGGGCGCAAGCAGGGACCTCCCGGATCCGGTGGAAATGGGCTTTTCGGTGGCTGGTCACCAGGAGGAAATAACTATGTACGATGTCATCATAGCGGGAGGCGGGCTGGCTGGACTGGCGCTTTCTATCCAATTGGGCAAGGCCGGATACCGCGTTGCCCTTTTTGAGAAAGAGGCTTATCCATTTCATAAAGTATGTGGGGAATATATCAGCCTCGAGAGCTGGAATTTCCTCGAAGAGCTCGGTTTACCGCTAAGCGACTGGAATCTGCCGGTGATCCATACCCTACTGCTTTCCGCTCCCAATGGCCGGAGCCTTTTACATGAGCTGCCGCTAGGGGGATTCGGTATCAGCCGGTATAAGATCGATGCTGCGCTGGCAGGGATCGCCCGACGAGCCGGAGTAGAAGTATATGAATCCGTGCGGGTGACGGATATCCGTTTCCGGAAACAACAATTCATCATCGAGACCAGCGCCGGCAGCTTTCAGGCACGGGTAGTCTGCGGGACCTTCGGTAAACGCAGCAACCTGGATGTCCGCTGGAAACGCGCATTCATTCAGAAAAGATCGGCGAGGCTGAATAACTATATCGGTGTCAAATATCACGTGACAGGCGAGTTCGCGGCCGATCAGATAGGACTGCATCATTTTCGGAGCGGCTATTGTGGTATTTCCAGGGTCGAAGACGACCGGTACTGTCTTTGTTATATGACGACAGCCGAGAATTTGCGGATCAGCGGCAATTCCATCCCCGAAATGGAAACAACCATTCTCCAAAAGAACCCGTATCTAAAGGATATCTTTTCCCGGAGCACCAGGGTATTCGCGTTGCCGGTGACGATCGCGCAGATCAGCTTTGAGCGCAAAACGCAGGTAGAAGATCATGTGCTTTTGGTCGGCGATGCGGCCGGAATGGTGGCGCCCCTTTCCGGGAACGGTATGAGCATGGCCCTGCATGGCAGCAAGATCGCTTTCCGTTGTATCGTCTCTTTTCTAACGGGCGAGCTGGCGCGTTACGAGCTGGAGCAGGAATATACCGACCAGTGGAACAGGCAGTTCGGAAGACGTCTATGGATGGGAAGAACGCTTCAACGATGGTTCGGCAGCGAGCGTCGAACGAATCTTTTATTATATTCGTTAAAACCTTTCCCGAAACTGGTTTCATTTTTGATCAGACAGACGCATGGCCAGCCTTTCTAATTCAGGCATCAACCGGCACACAATAAATCAAACTCATGAAAATCGGCGCATTGGGAGTATTTTTTATCGGTTTAATCTGTACGCAGGAAAGCAACGCACAGGATTACCAGGCCGTTAAAGGCTCATCCTATGCGGGGGCGATGTCGGCATCGGACAACCCTGCATCTATCTTGAGCACGCCGTATCCCTGGGATATCACCCTTTTGTCGGTTCAGGAAAAAAACACGACCAATGCTATCACTTTCAGCAACTTCTCCTATCTCCATCATCTCCATCACGGGGATACGCTGGCTTATAACTGGACCAATGGAGATAAGAGCCGGTATGCGGCCGTCGACTTCAATGTTCACCTGCTGAATGTGCGGTTCAATGTGGGCCGGAAACAGGCAATTTCCTTTGGCGCCAATTTGCGGGGCTATACCTCCGCACGAGCGGGGAAATTCAACTACAATGACTCGCTGGCAAGCCTGAATCAATTCTTCAGCATCAATGAAGGCACCACCTTCCAGGGGCAGCTGGTGAGCAGCAGCTGGATCGAGCTTTATGGCACTTATAGCAGGACCCTCATCGATGATGAAAAAGGCCGGCTCAACGCCGGCGTCACGTTACGCGTTTCCAGGGGCATCTCCGGCATCTATGCACAACTCAATGGGGGTATGACGACGAAGTCCGTGATGAATTCGCTTTCCGTATACACTGTAACCAAGGGCAGCGCGGTCTATGGCTATTCGAACAATTACGATCTGTGGCATACCGACCAAAGCACCTCGCAAAATCTCAAGAATTTCCTGACGCGTACCCAGGGCGGAGCGGGGATCGACATAGGGTTCGAATACCTCGTAAAACCGCAATATGTGCACATCTATGGCGAACCTGACGACTATTACGATTATACCTGGAAATTCGGCGCGGCGCTGCTGGACGTGGGCGAGAACGTATACATTTATGGGACGCAAGGCAAGGCGGTCAGCAATCCCAACAGCAATGCCACAGATTACAATCTGAACAACAAGTTCCTGAATTTCGGTACGCTTGCACAATTCAACGATAGCCTGTCCACGATCGTGAACTCCATATCCACTCCACAAGGAAAATTCCGTATCTATGATCCGGCCAGGTTCGAGTTCAATGTGGACCGGAAGTTTCCGCAGCATTTTGCGGTCAATGCCGATCTGACCCTGAACCTGGGCGGCAGTAATAAAGGGAAACGGCTATTTACAAAGGATTTCACCCTTCTCGGAATCACCCCGCGCTGGGAGACCAGGAACCTGGGCGGGTATCTCCCTATCGAAGTGACGACCGACGGCCGCGTCTGGGTCGGCGGCGCCTTCAAGGCCGGCCCGCTCCTGCTGGGCGTACATAACTGGGCCAATCTGTTCTCAAAAAATAAGCTGCAGAACGGGGGGTTCTATGTGTCGCTGGTTATCCATCCCGGAGATGGATTTTCGCTCAAGGAAGATAAAAAATATACGTGCCCCAAAGATTGACCGGCGGCCCCCCGCCAGCAATAACTTTCAGAAATATTTGAAAGTTCAGAAATCATTTGTATCTTTGGATCATGCAGCTGGCCGAAGCAAAAGCAAAATTCATCGCGGATTGGGGAAGATTGGGTACCAATTGGGGTATCAACAGGACGATGGCGCAGATCCATGCCTTGTTGCTGGTAAGCCCGGAAGCGCTGAGTGCGGACGAGGTCATGGAAGAGCTGGCGATCAGTCGCGGCAATGCCAATATGAATCTGCGGGAGCTGATCGATTGGGGTCTTGTGCAAAAAGTCCTCAGACCGGGGGAAAGAAAGGAATTTTTCACCGCGGAAAAGGATATCTGGAAGGTAGCCCGGCAGATCGTCAAGGAAAGAAAGAAACGGGAACTGGACCTGATGTTACCGGTGCTCAAAGAGCTGAGCGAGGTAGAAGGAGACAAACGGGATAAAGGCGTCAAAACCTTTACCGAGACGATCAACAATATCCGGAAGTTTAGCGAGCAGGCTGACAAGATCCTGGATACGATGATCAAGGCGGATGAACACTGGTTCCTGGGCAGCCTGGTGAAGCTGTTTGGCGGGAAGTCGTAAGAGCGGGGCGCCGCCGGGCAAACCCATACCGGGTCCGGGCGGGAAACTATAGAACCGGACGTCCGGAGATCGAGCCGTTAAATGCGGCTTTTATTTGGCGCACTTCTTTCAATTTTTTCTGAAAATTTAGAATAAACATGAAAAACAAAAAGATACTTCTTGCCGGCGGCACCGGTTTCATCGGTCAGGCGCTGGGGGCCCGGTGGGGCAAGGACAATCAGCTCATCATCCTGAGCAGACAGCGTGCCGGATCGCATAACAATAGCTATGGCCGCAAACCGCTGGG
>DASZOW010000704.1:0-11700 GCA_035550615.1 Puia sp. | reverse complement strand
ATGCGGCAGCAGGATGCTGGGGAATGGTCTTTAAAATAGGCGTACTCTTTGGTGCAGGAGGAAAGACACCAGGCGCCAAGCAGGAATATGATCACCGGTTTGTTAAGACGGGGGCTCATGGTGAAATGTTTTGGGATAAAGAAATCGGGGACGATATAAAGCTACTATGATCAGACGGGACATGCAACCGTGAAAACACCTATATTCGTCCGGTACTTGCTGCGGTACCGATGTCAGGTCCCGTAGGAGTACCAATAAATACAGAGTCATGCGGATCGGTTCATTCATAAGCCGATGCAGGAGGCTTCGTCCGATAGGACAGACATTGCTGCTGGCGGTTCTTTGTGTCGGCAGCAGCTTGCGGGTGAATGCCCAGTGGGTGAATGGCCGGCAGCGGATCAGCATAGACAGCGGGTGGCGTTTTATGCGTTATAGCGGCGAGCCCGATAGCCTGATCTATGATGAACGGCCGGTGGTCTTGGACCGTACCGATAACAAGGTTGCCGATACGCGGGCTTCCGAATCGGCAGTGGGTGCGGTTTCCGCGAGGGCATTGAAGAACTGGATCCTTCCAACGGCCAACGACTTTATAAAAGATGCTGCGAAAAGACATCGACGTCCCCCCGGCGATCCCGGCGGGGGTTTTTTATTTGTTAGAAATGATTTTGACGACAGGTCCTGGCAGCGGGTGGATCTGCCGCATGACTGGGCTATCAAAGGACCTTTTTATACCGCTGAAAATGCGGTGGTGGGCGGGGGCATGGGGCGTTTGCCGGTGCAGGGAGTGGCGTGGTATCGCAGGAAGCTGGATATTGCCGCGGGGGATGCGGGCAAGTCGATCTATATCGATATCGATGGGGCGATGAGCTATGCGATGGTTTGGTTGAATGGGCACCTGGTGGGCGGGTGGCCTTATGGTTACAATTCCTGGGCGCTGGATCTTACGCCGTATGTCCGGTGGGGCGGCGACAACCAACTGGCCATCCGGCTCGATAATCCGGCCAATTCCTCGCGATGGTATCCGGGTGCGGGGTTATATCGTCATGTATGGATCGAGAAGGTCGATCCGGTGCATGTGGCGCGGTGGGGGACCTTTGTGACGTCGAAGCATGTGACGGCGGCGTCCGCGGAGGTAGCCTTGCAGGTGAAGATCGAGAACAGGGGAGCGCGGGATCGCGCGGTGAAAGTCGTTACCGAGATCTTTTTTGCGGGCAGTAAGGTCGGCAAGTTTGCACCGCTGACGGTGAGCGTAAAAGCCGGGGAGGAGCAAGAAGTTGGAAATTCAGTGATCCTTCAGAAGCCGCGGTTATGGGGGCCGCCGCCTTTGCAGCATCCTAACCTATACATGGCCGTTACCCGGGTGTATGCCGCTGGCAGGGTCGTCGATGAGTATAAAACATCTTTTGGGATCAGGGCCGTAGAGTTCGATCCAGCCCAGGGAATTTTGGTCAACGGCGTGCCTGTCCGTATCCAGGGCGTGAACCAGCATCATGACCTGGGCGCGCTGGGGGCGGCCTTCCATGCCAGGGCGGCGGAAAGACAACTGCAGATGTTGCAGGAGATGGGATGTAATGCGATCCGCCTGGCGCACAATCCGCCGGCACCGGAACTGCTCGAACTTACCGATCGGATGGGGTTCCTGGTGATCGATGAGATCTTCGACTGCTGGTACCGGGGAAAGACCCCGCTCGATTTTCACCTGATCTTCGGCGATTGGCATGAGGCCGATCTGCGGGCGTTCATCCGCCGCGACAAGAATCACCCTTCCGTCATAGAATGGAGCTTTGGCAATGAGGTCGGAGAGCAATATACCGGGGAGCAGGGGGCGGCCGTAGCCAGAGAGCTCCGCGATATCGTCAGGGAAGAGGACAGCACGAGGCCGGCTACGGCGTCCATGAATTATGCCAAGGCCGATATGCCGTTCCCGCGGGTCATGGATGTGATCAGCCTGAACTACCAGGGCGAAGGCATCAGGGATGCACCGGCCTATCATCATCTTCGCGGCATTGCTACGCCGCCATCCTACGCGGCGTTCCGGGGGCGGTTTCCGGACCGGCTTATCCAAAGCAGCGAGACCGCCTCGACGCTAAGTACGCGAGGCACGTATCTTTTTCCCGTGTATCCCGGTGTAAGCGCGCCGGTGAGCGATAGTACGGGCGGGGATCCGGTGGACCGGCAGGTGAGCGCGTACGACTTGTATACCGCGGCATTCGGCGCGTCGCCCGATAAGGTCTTTGCCGCGCAGGATCGGCATCCGTTTGTAGCGGGGGAGTTCGTCTGGTCCGGATGGGATTATCTTGGCGAGCCTACTCCATATTATATGGCGCGCAGCTCGTATTCGGGTATTATCGATCTGGCGGGTTTTCCCAAGGACCGGTTTTATTTATATCAGAGCCGCTGGCGGCCCGATCTTCCGATGGTGCACATCCTGCCGCATTGGACGTGGCCGGGAAGAGAGGGGAAGATCACGCCTGTGCATGTCTATACTTCCGGCGATGAGGCCGAGCTGTTCTTAAATGGCCGGAGCCTGGGCCGGAAAAAGAAAGTCGCTTTCGAATACCGGCTTCGCTGGGATAGCGTACGCTATGAGCCGGGGGAGTTACGGGTCGTTGCGTATAAGCGGGGCCGGTTGTGGGCTTCCGAGGTGGTGCGGACGGCGGGCGCTGCGGTGCGGCTGGGGCTTCTTGCCGACCGGGATACGATCATGGCCGATGGCCGCGATCTTTGTTTTATCACGCTGAAGGTTTTAGATAGCCGCGGGGATGTCGTGCCCGTGGCGGCAGACAGCATCACGTTCGAGGTTTCCGGGGCCGGCGAGCTCGTCGCTACGGACAATGGGAATCCGGCGGATATGGTTTCGTTCGGGTCCGCAAAGCGCTCTGCTTTTGGCGGGCTGGCGCTGGTCATTGTGCGGGCGAGGCCAGGCGCGCACGGGGTGATCCGGGTAAAGGCGATGGCCAAGGGGTTGCGGCCGGCGGAGATCGTCGTACATAGCCGATGAAGCGGACGATATGACCCCGAACTCCGGACGACATGGCGCCGAACTGCGGACAATATAGCGCTGAACGTATCACTCACTGAAGTATCGCTTCATTCCTCTACAATCTTTTCTGTATTTCTTTCCAAAATTGAGACAGAGATGTCGTTTCGTTGTTACCTTTTTTAGTAAGTAATAACATTTATCCGGGCGCTGTTTAGATGCAGATGCCGGACATCCATTTCTTAACCTAAAAACAATTACCATGAAAAATGAACAAAACGTTCAGGAAAAGGCTTTTCTGACCATGCAACGAATGCGGTCGGAGTATGAGGAGTTGGTTTCCGGCATCCCGATGTCGCTGGAGGCCCTGCTCTCGCCAAAGGGTTTTCGCTTCGATCAGTTCTGCCGGGAGTTCAACCCGCATCCGGACAGCGAGGAGCTGAAAATGCGTATCCAGGAATTCGGCGAGGCCAATGGCTGCTGGCTGCCAAGCGCCAGGCATCATATCAGCTGCGCGTTATACCTATATCCGACGGCAGACACCTACCGGATGTTCTGTATGATGAAGAATCTGACGCTGGGTTTTTATCTCAATGATGTCATGGGGAGAGACACTTTCAAGTTCCTGCCGGCGGATGAACAGATCCCGGCCAGGCAGATGATCCTGCGGATGGCGAGGATAGATACGACGCTTCGCCTGGGCCCGGACGCGGGGCAACTGGAGCGGGTAAACGCCGGTATCCTGCAGGAGTTCAAGGATCACTCACCCCAGGGCTGGTTCGAAAAATTCCTGGAGATCTATTCCTATCATATCGGGATCACCCATACGAATGGGGATGTCACGGCGCAGGGGCGGATACCCGGGATCACCGAATACATGGATTATCGTTGTCATCTCGGCGGGGTGCATCATATCCTGATGTGGATCGAGTTCAGCGACGGACAATTCCTGGACTGGGAGCGGCTGCAGGGCTATGGGCTTGCGCAACCGTTGAAACGGCTGCATTGGGTAACGGCGGCTTTTGCCGGGTTGTCCAACGATCTTTTTTCCCTGGAAAAGGAGGTGATCGACCATAGCTCGGATTCGAACCTGGTCATGATCATCGCACTTAACGACGAGCAGCTTTCCCTGAAGGCCGCGATCCTGCGCGCTGCCGACAATGTCCGGAATCTGCTGATGGAATTGCTGAGCCTGTTGGAGTTTTTGAAAAAGAGGACAGAAGAGCTGCAGGCTGTCGACCGGCCGCTAGCGAGTCAATTGAAACGTCACCGCGATGCGATCGTCCGCTGTGTACAGGCCATCTGGCTGTGGCATTGTTATTCCGGGCGATATAAAAGGCCGGTAAGCCTTTGGGTGGAAACGACGGCTGCGGTGCGGTCCAAGGAGGGCCAGCCTAGTTCTGCGGCAGTTTTTTCAGATAGAGGCTGATGGCTTTTCGCAGGGCGAGATGGTCGATGGGCTTCTTGAGATAGGTGCTGGCGCCGGCTTCGAGCATTTTTTCGATGTTGTTGGTAAAGATGTCGCCGGTGGTAACGATGATGGGGATGTGTGCGAGAAAGGGGTTTTCCTTTAGCTGGCGGATGGTTTCTTCCCCGTTCATATTAGGCATGTGGCAATCGAGCAGGATAATGTCCGGGCTTTGGTCCGGACATTTTTTTATGGCGTCCAGCAGCTGGAGCCCGTCGCCGACGATGGTAAAGGAGCATCCCATGTCCCGCAGGAATTGCGAGAGCAGGAATACGGTCAGCTTATTGTCTTCGGCTACGAGGATATGCGCCCGGTGAAAATCCGCTGTTTCCGGGTCGGAGCCGGTGAGATCGGGCAGGTCCCTGAGCTTGCCTTCGCGCAGGGGCAGGGTGACGGCAAATGTGGTGAGGCCATTCTGTTTACTATCGACGGTGATCTGGCCGCCCATGGCATGGACCTTGGTTTTGACGATATAGAGCCCAAGGCCGGAGCCCTGGATATGGCCGGTCTTGCCGGTATAGAACAATTCAAAGATGGAGCCGATCTTCTCCGGTGGGATACCGGGGCCGAAATTGGAGACGGTAAGCTGCCATTGAAACTCCCTTTTTTTTATGGCGACCCTGACGAGGCTTTGCCTGGCGCCATATTTAAAAGCATTGGTGAGGAGATTGGTGAGAATCTGGTTGATCGTCAGTGGGTCGCTGATGATGACCTCGGGCATATCGGGATCGATATTCAGCTCGAGGCCGATCCGTTCCCGACGGGCGATGATCTTGTGGACTTCGAGGATCTTGTCAAAATAGCCCTGGACCCTGAATGCCTCGTTGACGATGGCCGAAGATTTTCCGGCTTCGATGTCCGTCATGTCCAGCACATTGTTGACGATGGCGATCGCATTGGAACTGACGGACCAGGCGGCGTCGACGAGCGGTTCGATCTTACGCAGACCCGCGTCTTTACGGACCGCGCCGCGCAGGAGCTGCGCCACGTAGTGGATGTTGTCAAGGGCTGCACGTAGTTCGTGGGTGAGCTGCGCCGCGAATAATTTGATCAGCTTATTGACGCGTTGGACCTCGTATTTGAGGTCATTGCTTTTTACGTAAGGGACGCAGACTACGGAGGTGATGATGATGATCGAGCAAACGACGAGGATATTGATCAGGAAGGTGGCGTCGTAGCTAATAAAAGTCAGGTGGGCATAGCCATTCTTATAGTAAGCGATCTCCAACAGGACGAACACCGTCGTGGCCGCCACAAATGCCAGGATCCGCAGGACTCTTTCCGTAAAGATCAGAAAGATGACGGCGTACAACAAGATGATGACGTATTCCAAATGGAATAACTGGACGAGCTGGATGCCGAAATAGGTGATGAAGAAGCATTGTACCAGGTAGAGGCATATACTGGCGGAGGTATGTTTGCGGGTGTGGTTGAGCCAGAGCACGCAGGCATTGAGGACAAATTCGATGGCGAGGGGAACGATGACATTCCGCTGGCCATGCAGATAAATGTACATCACGGTACCGATAACGAGCACGGCGCCGGCAACGATCAGGCAGATCTTGTTGACGGTCTTGACCCTATTGATCGATTCTTCGTCTTTAAGAGCTGCACTGCCAATGGATAAGACTTTCGACCAGTTCATAGTCAATGCGAGGGTTAAAGGCTAGCTGTATCAAGATACACAAAATATTTCATTATGTTTGGGATTCGTAAACAAACTGACCCCTCGATATGAAAAAGACCCTTATGGGGCTGACCCTTGTCCTTTCAGTGAGCGCAATTACGGCCCAGAAACCTTTGCCCGCCAACATGTTCCAATTAAAGCTGTCCAATGGCTTACAGGTCCTGGTCGTGGAGGACAATTCCGTTCCCCTGGCGACGATCGAGCTGGCCGTCAAGAACGGCGCCTATACGGAGAGCCCGGACATCAATGGGTTGAGCCATCTGTATGAACATATGTTCTTCAAGGCGAATAAGAAGTATTCGGATGAGACTTCGTTTACCGACCGCAGGCAGCAGCTTGGGATCGTCGCCAATGCCACCACCTCGGCCGAGATGGTCAACTACTTTTTTACGCTGCCCAGCTACAATGTAAAACCCGGACTGGAATTGATGAACACAGCGGTGCGATATCCGGCGTTCAAGGCTACGGAGATAGAGCGCGAGAACCAGGTCGTGGATGCCGAGTTTCAGCGGCTGGAATCCAACCCGCATTTTCTATTTGCCGACGCCATGAACCACCATCTTTGGGGGGACGGGTATTGCCGGAAAAAACCTATCGGGGACCATGACGTCATCCGGTCGGCTACGTCCGAGAAGATGGAAGATATCCATAGCCGGTACTACTATCCCAATAACTCGCTGCTGATCGTAGCGGGGAATGTGGCGCATGATGCCGTCTTCAAAGAGGTCGCCAAGGTGTTCGGAGATTGGCCGATGTCCGCTTTCGATCCGTGGCAGAAGTACCCGGTGCCCGAATTCAAACCGCTGGAGAAAAGTGATTATTTTATCGTAGAATCGCCCATCGCCCAGCAGCCATTACTGCAATATTCCTGGCAGGGCCCGGACACGCGCAATGATACATTGAATACATACGTGGCCGATATCTTCTCGTATGTGCTGTTGCAGCATTCGAGCAAATTCCATCGGGCGCTGGTGGAGTCGGGGCTGGCGCTGGACATCGATGCCAATTACAGCACCCAGAAATATACCGGGCCGATCAGCATTACGATCGTTCCCAATCCCGCAAAGATAAAGGAATGTGTAGCCGCCGTGGAGGATCAGCTGAATCAACTGGACAATGATGATTATTTCACCGACGAACAGCTCGCGATCTCCAAGAAACAATATGAGATCCGGCAGTTGCGCGAGGAGGAGGTCACTTCCCAATTTACCCATGTCCTGTCGTATTGGTTTTGTTCGGCCAGTATCGACTATTTCAACACCTACCAGGATAACCTGAATAAGGTAACCCATGAGGACATGCGAAACTATGTCCGCAAATACATCAAGAATAAACCTCATTGTGCGGGGCTGATGATCAGTCCAGGCCTTCGCCAAAGCGTTCATCCCGAAAACTTTTTTCATCTATGAAAAACATTATTTTCTTTTTTATGCTGCTGGTGATCGCCGGCGGCGCTTTTGGGCAGACCGCTGCAACCAGCGAGCTCAATGTAGATGGCGTCAAGGTCATCTTTAAGCCCACGCAGAAACAGATCGTCAATGTCAGCGTCTATTTTCGGGGTGGTACGAGCAATTATCCTGCGGAGATGGATGGGATCGAGAACCTGGCATTGCATGGCGCATTGGATTGCGGCACGGCCACTTATCCTACGGCGGTCTTCAAGGACAAGGCCGATCTGATCGGTGCGCGGATCAGTGCAGAAGTGGGCCGGGATGACAGCTGGATCAGTTTGAACTGTATCTCCAAATATTTCAACGATGGCTGGGACCTGCTTGCGAGCGCGGTGACGAAGCCCGTATTTGCCGAGGCCGATCTCGGCAATGTGAAGGAGAAGATCATCGGGGCGTTGAAGTCGGAGGATGCGAACCCCGACAGCCGGTTGCGCATGCTGGCGATGACGACGGCTTTCGAAGGAACGCCTTATGCCATGAATCCCGCCGGGAATGCGGCGGCGATCACCGCTTTTACCGCTCAGCAGGTCAAAGATTATTATTTCCAGACCCTGTTGAATAAGTCGCGGTTATTCATCGTCGTGGTAGGCAATGTCGATAAAGACGACATTACGGCAAAGATAAAAGCCGCTTTTGGCGGGTTGCCGGCCGGCAGCTATACTGCCCATGCTATGCAGGGGATGCCGTCGTTCGGTGGTAAGCCGGTGAAGACCGAGGACCGGAAGCTGGCCACCAATTATATCATGGGTATCGTGAATGCGCCGCCATTCGATTCGCCCGACTATGTGCCCTTTCTGCTTGCGATCTGGGAGCTTCATGGGATACTGTATACCGAGATCCGGACCAAGCGGCATCTGTCATACGCGCCGTCAGCAGATGTACATGAGGCGTTGATGCCGTATGCCGATGTATATGTGTCGACGTCGGACCCGAAAGAGTCGGTATCGGTGATGTGCGGGGTATTGAAGATGTTGCGCAAATTCGATCTGGCAAACAGGAGCCTGGATCAGATCAAGGCCTTATACATCACGGGCAAGTACCGGGAGGAGCAGAGTACGGATGCGATAGCCGAGTCGCTGGGCCGGGCCGAGGTTTTGGGCGGATGGGAGCTGGCGGAGCAACTGCCGGATTTGATCCAGAAAGTTACGCGAGCCGGTATCAACGATGCTTTTAATAGATATGTCACCGGGATCGATTGGGTTTACCTGGGGGATGCCGGTAAAGAACAGGAGGCAGAAGAATCTTTTGCGAAGAAAATATATTAGAGAATGATGCGGGTTGAAAAGATAACCAACTGGGCGGGCAATCTTGTCTATAGCACGACGGCGTTGCATGAGGCGATGTCCGAGGACGAGCTGCGGAGCTGGGTCGGCAGACAAGACCGTTTCAAGGTGTTGGGCACGCGGCATTGTTTCAATGATATTGCCGATTCCGGCGACGGGTTCCTGAGCCTGGCCGGTTTGAACAAGACGGTAGCACTGGACAAGGCCGCTTCCACGGTGACTGTAGGAGGCGGGATGCGTTATGGAGAGGTGGCCGTTTTTCTGCATGAGAACGGGTATGCCTTGCATAATCTTGCGTCGCTGCCGCATATCTCCGTCGCCGGAGGCTGCGCTACCGCCACGCATGGGTCGGGGGTGCATAACCGGGCGTTGTCCGGTGCGGTCCTGGGCATGGAGTTCGTGACGGCGGCCGGCGAGACCATATGGTTGAGCCGGCATAGAGATGGCGCCCGCTTTGCGGGCGCGGTCGTTCACCTGGGCGGTATCGGTGTCGTCACCAAGCTGGAGCTGACGGTGGAGCCGGCTTATGAGGTGCGGCAATACGTTTATGAGAACTTGCCGCTGGAGGCCTTGCAGGAACATTTCGATGCCATTATGTCCGCGGGCTATAGCGTGAGCCTTTTTACCGACTGGTGTGACCGAACTATCAACGAGGTCTGGGTCAAGAGCCGGGTAGGCGGTGTGGATGGGCTTCGGGCGCCGGAGGGGTTTTTTGGCGCTCGGGTCGCACCGGCAGAATTTTTTGGCGCCAGGGCCGCTGTGAAGAACCTGCATCCGATCCGAGATATTACCGCCGACAACTGTACTCCGCAGCTGGGCGTGCAGGGGCCATGGCATGAGCGGTTACCCCATTTCAAGATGGGATTTACGCCCAGCAGCGGCAAGGAACTTCAGTCCGAATATTTTGTTCCGCGGGAACATTCCTATCAGGCGATCATGGCTGTAGGGAAGCTGCATGAGTTGATCTCGCCGCATCTGCTGATCTCCGAGATCCGGAGTATCGCCGCCGATGATCTATGGATGAGTCCGTGTGGACATCAGGCTTCTACCGCGATCCATTTTACGTGGAAGCCGGAGTGGGAGGCGGTGCGATGGCTTTTGCCGCGGATCGAGGAGGCGCTGGCGCCGTTCGGGGCGAAGCCGCATTGGGGGAAGTTGTTTACGATGGAGCATGCGCGGCTCAGGGAGCTGTATCCGAGGATGCGGGATTTCCAGGAGTTGTTGCGCTATTATGATCCGGGCGGGAAGTTCCGGAATGCGTATATGAAGAGAGTTATTTTTGGAGAGTAGGGGCGGCGATCCTTTGGGCCTTTTTGCTTTCTGATCTGAGATGGTTGCGATGTTGCTCGCCCCATTCTTTGAGGGATGTGAGCACTTGTTTGAGGGTGTCGCTATAGGCCGTCAGCTGGTATTCCACGGTCACCGGCGTCGTGGGATAAACGGTGCGGGTGACGAAAGAATTCAATTCCAATTCCTTCAATTCTTTGGAGAGTACTTTTGGCGTGATGCTGTGCAGTGATCGCTGCAGCTCGCGGAAACGTTGCGGACCATCCAGCAGGGCAATGATGATGGGCAATTTCCACTTGCCGCCGATGACATAGAGCGAGTCGCGGACGGCTGACAGGGCGGCGTTGCAGGCCTGGCTATTCTCGTGGTACAGCGGTTTCATAATGCCTTTATTTTCAGTATGCTATGCTTTTGGATACCGGTATCATTCAGGATACTGATATCTTTTGGATACCAAAGGTAGGTAGCTTTGTGGTATGAAAAAAATATTAAACATCCAATCCAGTGCGCGAGGCGAGGCCTCCTATAGCGTCAAGTTAGCCAATGCGATCCTCGATCGATTAAAAGAAAGATATCCCGATGCGGTGGTCGAGACGATCGACCTGGTAAAGACAGCGTTCCCGCATCTTGAGGAGGCGCATATCGCTTCCTTTTTTACACCTGCGGAGAAGCGTACGTTGCGCGAAAGAGTGGCGGTCCGGCATTCCGATGAGAACATCCGGGCTGTGCAGGATGCCGATATCCTGGTGATCGGTGCGCCGATGTACAATTTCTCGATCCCCAGTGCTTTGAAGGCATGGATCGATCACGTGGTACGTGCGGGGGTGACCTTTGCGTATTTGGACAAGGGGCCGGAGGGGCTGGTCAAGGGGAAGAAGGTGTATGTGGCGGTGTCATCCGGCGGGGTTTTTTCCGAAGGGGCGATGAAGGGGATGGATTTTGTGGAGCCTTATCTGCGGATGATCCTTGGGTTTATCGGGTTGACCGATATCACGTTCATCCGGGTGGAGGGGCTTGCCGTGCCGGGGGTCAAGGAGGGGGCGTGGGAGAAGGCGGTGGCGTCGATCCATGTGGATTAAGGGCCGGGGGCTGATACGAGGATCGGACGCGTCGGTATCCGGCGATGTGCGGGTAGGGATTTGGCTATGCGGCCAGTAGGGATTTGACGATATGGTTGGTAGAGCATTTGGCTATGCGGCCGGTAGAGCCCGTGAGAAATTAGTTATGTTTGCAGCCGTAAACATGACATATTCCGCTAAAATATATTCACGGATCGGAGAGCTGATGCAGGGGGTACTGCCTGATGCATCGGCTTTTTTAGTCAGTGGGCTGGCTTCGCGGCGTTGGTATTCGGAGGCGGTAATAGTAGAAAAGGTCGAGCCAGGGGGGCAGGTTGGGGCGAGTAGAGATGAGACCGGCGGGCGGCGATTTGAGACTATGCTGCGCGAGACCGGCGGGCGGTTTCAGGCGACGTTGCCGCCAAAGGCCAGAGAGGCCTTGTCCTTTTTCACGGCGCGCACGCGGCAGCATTTGCCGGCGGATAT
>DASZOW010000703.1:0-11492 GCA_035550615.1 Puia sp. | reverse complement strand
GTCGCATGTCACACTAAAACTGGAAAAAGCGGCCTTCCTGCTCGGCAGCACCAACCGCATGGACTACGGTCCCGGCGACGCCCTGCCCCTCCTCGAAGCCAACGGCCGGACGGGCATCACCATCGAAGGCCAGGGTACGATAGACGGCCGCGGCGACACGCTCCTGCAAGACCTCTACCAAAGGATAAAAACCGGCCAGATCCACGACCAGGAATGGCAAACGCCCAATCCCTGGGGACAGGTGCGCCCGGCCGAGGAAAACCGGCCCAAGATCATCTTCTTCCAGCATTGCGACAGCCTGGTCATCAGGAATATCACGCTGAAGAATGCACTGGACTGGGTCCAGGACTATAAAAGCTGCAGCCACATGGTCATCGACAGCATCAAGGTGGAAAGTAATACCATGTGGAATAATGACGGTATCGATCTCGTCGACTGTAAACACGTGACACTGACCAATAGCTTTTTTAACGCCGACGACGATGGTATCTGTCTTAAATCGGAAGACCGGCATGACAGCTGCGATGACATCTATATCGAACACTGTAAGATCAGGAGCAGCGCCAGCGCACTCAAATTCGGCACGGCAAGCCGCGGCGGTTTTCATCACATCACGATCAAAGACCTGGACATCTATGATACCTACCGCTCGGCCATCGCGCTCGAAGCCGTCGACGGCGGCAGCCTCACAGACATCGACATTCAAAACGTCAAGGCCAAAAACACCGGCAATGCACTGTTTATCCGTCTCGGCCACCGTAACAAGGACAGCGTCTACAGCCTCATCAAAGATATCCTTATAGAGAACGTCGACGTAGACATTCCCGCCGGAAAGCCAGACAAAGGCTACCCGATGGAAGGCCCGGAGGTCACCTTTAAACACAGCGTCTTCCCCGCTGCCATCGCCGGCCTGCCGGATCACCGCATCGAAAACATCACCCTCAATAATATCCACATCACCTATCCCGGCGGCGGAAGCCTTCCGCATAGCGGGACCTCGAATGGCGCAACCCTACCCGATCAGTACCCGATCCCCGAAAACCCATCCGACTATCCCGAGTTCTCGATGTTCGGCGACCTTCCCGTATGGGGCCTCTATTTACGCCATGTCTCAAATATCGTCCTCGATAACGTCCGCATGACGACAAAAACGCCGGATGCTCGCCCGATGATCCTTAAACAAGACGCCTTATCATTATATATCATCAAGTAGCTATGTGCAATTCCTGATTTTTTCTATATTTATTGCGAAATCAGGTTAAGGTAAGATTGCGCCATACTACTCTATATAATGAACCCGGGCTGGTGCAAGCCATGCAGTCCGGCAGCGAAGAAGCATTCACTACGCTCTATAATCATTACAGTCCGCGGCTTTATCTGAACATCCTCGGCATGGTCCGCGACCCCGCGCTCGCCGAAGAACTGGTTCAGGAGCTCTTTACCCGTATCTGGCAACGGCGATCCTCCAAAGGCATCTCGGAAGATTTTACTGGTTACATGTACCGCGTCGCGCTGAACCTCGTGCACGACTTTTTCCGCCGGCTAAAACGCGACCGCCGGCTCCGGCAACGCTTTACTTTCCTGGCCGGCGAATTCTATGAGCATATCGAACAGCAGGTCGAAGTCCAGCAACTGTCCTCCATTCTCCAACAAGCCATCGAACAGCTCCCAAAACAACAGAAAAGAGCTTACCAGCTGGTAAAGCTGCAGGGCCAGACCTACAAGAAAGCCGCCGAAGCCATGGGCATCTCACCCCTGACGGTCAAGGAATATCTTTCGGCTGCCAACAAATCCATCCGGACCAATCTCTCCGGACAATCCGGCGCCCTGTTCCTGCTGGCGCTGGCCGCACTGGATGTGCTATCCTAAAAAAATTTTCCTATCGACCCCCCCATACGTCCCATTCGGCCGTTGCTTGATAAAAACCCAAGCGTGCCGACATCTTATCCCTACGCCGATATTTTTAACCGACTGTTGGAAGGACGCGTCTCCCCCGACGAGGCAGAGACCCTTATAGAATGGCTTGCCCGGGACGAACAGGACCCGGAGGCCAAAGCCTTGGTCCTGACGCAACTTAGACAGGTCATTGATGAAGAACAAATATCCGGCGAGCTTAGGAATAAGCTGGCGGCCAAACTGCCGGCTATCCTCGCAAGGGAAACATCCCGCCGGCCGTCGATTGTCACCTGGATGCGGTATTCCTCCGTGGCGGCCGTGCTGCTCCTGGTCTGCGCCGGTATCTATATTCTCTCCAACCGCCAACAGGCAAAACCACCGATAGTAGCAAAGATCCCGGCCAAACGGGATATCGCCCCCGGCAAACAAGGCGCCATCCTTACCTTGGCCGACGGTTCAACTATGGTGCTCGATAGTTTGGGCGATGGCGTAGTCGCTACGCAGAACGGCACTAAGGTCACGCTCGACAACGGCCGGCTCGCATATTCCGCAAACGCAACACCCACTTCTACGACTGCCATCGCCTACAACACCATGACCACACCCAAAGGCCGGGAATTCCAGCTCACCCTGCCCGACGGCACCAAAGTCTGGCTCGACGCGGCCTCTTCGATCCACTATCCCACCGCCTTCACCGGATCACAGCGGGAAGTAGACGTTAGCGGCGAAGCCTATTTCGAAGTCGCCAAAGACAACCGACATCCCTTCCTCGTAAAGATCGATGAGACCACCCGGGTCCAGGTGCTCGGCACCCATTTTAATATCAACGCCTATAGCGACGAAGCCTCGATCAACACTACCCTGCTCCAAGGTTCGGTAAGGGTCATCAGCAATGGCGAAAAAGCCGTCCTGAAACCAGGCCAGCAGGCTCAGACAAAACAAAACAAGATCCTCGTCACCAACGCCGACACGGAAAAAGTCATGGCATGGAAGAACGGCATCTTCGATTTCCAGGACGCTAGCCTCGAAGAAGTGATGCGTCAGCTCCAACGCTGGTATGACATCGATGTCGTCTATGAAAAAAAGATTCCCAAAATAGAATTTATCGGTAAGATGGGCAGAGACCTTTCTCTTTCCGAAGTGCTCGGCGGGTTACAGCTGTCCAAAGTGCATTTTAGATTGGAAGAAGGGAGAAAACTCGTCGTGCTACCGTAGATCGATCATTATAAAACCAGGACGAATTTATGCAAAAAACTGCTATTTGTAGCGATAATGTCGTGCAGTCTTTCACCAAAATTCTGTTTGTCATGAAGCTAACTATTGCTTTGCTTATCGTGGGCCTGCTAAATGCAAACGCCCGAAGCTTCTCCCAGACCGTCACCTTCTCGGGCAGGAACGTATCGCTGGACAAGCTCTTCAGCGTCATCGAAACTCAAACGGGTTATACCATCTTTGCCAACAAAGATCTTTTACACGACGTGAAACCCGTAACGATCTCGGCAAAAAATATGCCGATCAAAGATTTCCTGACCACCATTCTCAAAGATCAGCCCATCGATTTTGTCATCGAGAACCGGACGATCTTTATCAAAGAAAAAACACCGCCATCACCGGCGTTCACGACGCAGGCGGATCTGCCCCCACCCCCGGTCACGATCACCGGTATCGTCACCGGCACGGAAGGCCTACCCCTTCAGGGTGCGACGATCATGGTAAAAAGCACCCACGCTACAACCGTCACCGATGAAAAAGGCCACTTCAGCATACTCGCCGCCGGCAACCAAACTCTGATCGTCTCCTTCGTCGGCTACCAATCGCTCGAAATACCCATAAGAAACCGCACCACCATCGATATCGTCCTGCAAAAAGCGCTTGCCGAGCTCAACCAGGTCGTCGTCACGGCCCTCGGGATAAAACGTCAAACAAAAGCGCTCACCTATAACGTACAGGAGGTGGATGGGTCCGAGGTGAATACGGTCAAAGACGCCAACTTCGTCAACAGCCTCACAGGCAAAGTGGCCGGCGTCACCATCAACAACGCCGCCGCCGGCATCGGCGGATCGGTCCGCGTCGTCATGCGCGGGACAAAATCGCTCACGGGTAACAACAACGCGCTCTATGTCGTCGACGGCATCCCGCTCCCTAACCTCACCACCAGCCAGGCCGCCGATATCTTCTCCGGCGCCGGCGCCACAGGTGACGGCGTCTCGAACATCAACCCCGACGACATCGCTTCGATCTCGGTGCTCACCGGCCCCGCCGCAGCCGCGCTATACGGTAACCAGGCCGCCAACGGCGTCGTCCTTGTAACCACTAAAAAAGGTATCGCCGGAAAGCTGAGCCTCAATGTAACGGACAACACCAACTTCTTCAGCCCCTTGGTGCTGCCGCAATTCCAGCGTGAATACGGCTCCGTCCAGGGGAACTTCGACAGTTGGGGCGACAAGCTGAAAACGCCGTCCAACTATGACCCCGAGGATTTTTTTAACACGGGCTATAATTCCACGGAAGCGATGAACCTGTCCACCGGCACGGACAGAAACCAAACCTATCTCTCCGCCGCCCGTGTGGACGCCGCCGGCATCATCCCCGACAACACGCTTAGCCGAAACAATTTTTCGGTACGCAACACCTCCTCCTTTCTCGACAATAAGGTGAATCTCGATCTCGGTGCAGCATACATCAACGTCACCGAACAGAATATGCTGTCGCAGGGGCAATACTTCAACCCGCTGATCCCTATCTATCTTTTCCCCCGCGGCGACGTCATTGAAAAATACAAGATCTACGAACGCTATGACGCCACCCGCAACCTCAAGACGCAGTTCTGGCCCTATGGCGATGAGGGTTTCCAGATGCAGAACCCCTATTGGATCATCAACCGGGACTTCTTCATCAACCACAAGGATAGATATGTCGTCAATGCCGCCGCCAAATACAATATCGACAGTTGGATAAACGTCACCGCCCGCGTAAAGCTCGACGACAATACGACCATCGGCGAGAAAAAATATTACGCTTCTACCAGCGGCCTCTTCGCCTCCCCCGCCGGCGCCTACTATCGCGCCACGGCCGGTACCAAACAACTCTATGCGGACGTGCTGCTCAACATCGACAAGGCCCTCACCCATACCCTGACCCTGAACGCCAATATCGGCAGCAGCTTCCTTGATACGAAATACGACTATCAGAGCTACGGCGGTAACCTGCTGAGCGTACCCAACCTGTTCAGCTTTACCAACGTCAACCAATCCCTGGCCACGGTCGCGCAGGACGATTATCACGATCAGGCACAGGCCGTCTTCGGCAGCGCCGAGCTGTCATGGCGCAACGCCGTTTTCGTCGATCTCACAGGCCGGACGGACTGGTCCTCGGCGCTCGTCAACACCACCGCCAGCTCGATCTTCTATCCGAGTGCCGGCGCCTCCGTCGTTCTCACCGATCTGCTGCATATCCATTCGCCGGCGATGTCTTTCCTCAAGGTGCGCGGCTCCTATAGCGAGGTCGGTAACCCGCCGCAACGTTTTATTACCATCGAGACCTATCCCATCCAGGGCGGCTTCCCCGTGACGTCTTCGTATATGCCGGCCACAGGCCTGCAGCCGGAGCGCACAAAATCGACGGAAGCAGGCTTCAACGCCAAATTCCTGCGGAACAGGATCAGCCTCGACGTCACCGCCTATCAATCGAATACCTATAACCAGCTCTTCAACCCCAACCTGGCGCCCAGCACCGGTTACACAAGCTTTTATATCAACGCCGGCCAGGTCACGAACCGGGGGATCGAAGCCACGCTGTCCTACAACGGCCCGCTGGCCCGTGGCCTGGAATGGAACTCGTCCGCCACCTTTACGCTCAATCGCAACAAGATCATCAGACTACTGTCCAACTACACCGATAAATCCACCGGGGAAACGGTCAGCGTAGACAGCCTCAACGTCGGCGGCACCGGCAGCTACGAGATGGTCCTGAAGAAAGGCGGCTCCATCGGCGACATCTATGTCACCACCCTGGAAACGGATGAACATGGTTATATCTTCGTCGACGCCACCAGCAAAACAGTGCTCGCCGATCCGAACAACACCTACATCAAAGCAGGTAACGCGGCGCCACGCTATAACATCGGCTTCCGCAACAGCTTTAGCTACAAGAATTTTAACCTCAGCTTCCTGGTCGCCGCGCGGATCGGCGGCGTGGGCGTGTCGGTAACGCAAGCCATCATGGACAGGTTTGGCGTCTCCCGGGCTTCCGCGCAGGCGCGCGATGCCGGTGGGGTCAAGGTCAATGGCCACCTGATCCCCGCCCAACCCTACTACCAGGTCGCTGGTGGCGGCGTCGCAGGCATCGGATCCATGTATGTCTACAGCGCTACCAACGTCCGGCTGGGTGAAGCCTCGCTTGGTTACGAGTTCCCCGCGAGATTCTTCCACCACAAGATCCAGGGGCTGACGCTCGCGCTTACCGGAAGAAACCTGTTCATGTTCTATAACAAGGCGCCCTTTGATCCGGAGACGACCGCCAGCACCGATACCTACTGGCAGGGCATCGACTACTTTATGCAGCCCAGTCTGCGCAGTGTCGGTTTCAGCGTCAAGGTTCAATTATAAACCCACAAAAGCATTACGATATGAATTTATTAAAAAAGCTCTTGTCCGGTCTGGGAGTCGTCCTCATCGCCGGTTGCACCAAGAACTTCCAGCAATACAATACCAACCCCGATAACGCCACGCAGCAACAGTTGCAATACGACAACCTCGGGACAGGAGTATTCTTCTCTCAGATGGAGCAGAATATCTTCCCCACCGCACAGGAGCCGGCCTTCGGCGACGAGATGTACCAGGTAGTACAAAATCTCTGCGGCGACGTCTATTCCGGTTATATGGGCGCCAGCGACAACTGGTTCGGCGGCGTCAACAACACCACTTATTCCATGACGCCATCCTGGTATGGGCAAGCATTCGGTCGCGCCTTCCTCAGCGTCATGCCTGCCTGGTTATCGATAAAAAAACAAACCCGGGGCAATCCCGCGACACAACATATCTACGCGCTGGCGCAGATCATCAAAGTGGAATCCATCTCCCGCACCACCGACATGTACGGTCCGCTGCCCTATAAGCAATTCGGCGCCGGCGGTCTGACCACTACTTATGATCCGCAGGACTCGATCTACTATTCGTTTTTTGCGGATCTCGATTCGGCCATCGCCACCCTTAGCACCTATGTGCAGAACAACCCCGGCTCGATGCCGCTGGCCAGCTATGACCTGATCTATGCCGGCGACTATACGAAATGGATCAAATTCGCCAACTCGTTAAAGCTGCGTCTCGCTATGCGGCTGGTCTATGTAGACCCGGTGAACGCGCAGAAATATGCCGAATCCGCCGTCAACAATGCGTATGGCGTGTTCACCAGCGATGCCGACGACGCCCTGCTCCAAAGCGCGGACGGGATCAATATCCATAATCCGCTACAGATCATTTGCTTCAACTTCAACGATATCCGGATGGGCGCTACCATGGAATCCCTGCTTACCGGTTACAAGGACCCGCGGCTATCCTATATGTTCAACCCGGCGGTCAGGGACGGCAAATATCACGGTATCCGTACCGGTATCTCCATCCCCAATATCTCCATGTATACAGACCCCTTCTCCACCCTGAACGTAGCCACGACGACGCCTATCCGCTGGATGTCCGCCGCCGAAATGTACTTCCTTCGGGCAGAGGGCGCGCTCCGTGGCTGGAACATGGGCGGCGGTACGGCTCAGAGTCTGTACGAAACGGGCATTCAGACCTCCTTTACCCAGTGGGGCGCCGGGTCGGCCGCGGCCTACATCCTCGATTCCACCGACAAAGCAGCCGTCTATGTCGATCCTTCCAACAGCGCTAACAACCTTAGCTCGGGCATCAGCACGATCACCGTCCATTGGAAGACCTCCGATCCCATGGAGACCCAGTTGGAGCGCATCATCACCCAGAAATGGATCGCCATGTACCCGGATGGACAGGAAGCCTGGTCGGAGTTCCGGCGAACCGGCTATCCCAGGGTCTTCCCCGTGGTTGTCAACAATAGCGGCGGCCTCATCTCGACAAGCGCACAGATCCAGCGATTGCCTTTTCCGCAGTCGGAATACCAAAGCAATGCCACGGGTGTGGCCACCGGCGTAGCCGAGCTCGGCGGTCCCGACAACGGTGGTACAAAATTGTGGTGGGATAAAAAATAAAAAAATCATTATGAGCAATAAAGCGATCACGTTATTATTCTTTGTCGCCGTCATAGCCGGCTGTGAGAAACAAAATACGCCGAAGGCGCTTTCGATCCAGCAGCCTACGACAAAAAGCGCGGAATATTACGAGAATCTCCGCGCCTATAAGAATTCGCCGCATCAGATCTTCTATGGCTGGTATGCCGCCTATGGCAATGCGGAAGGCGTCATCGCCGACTACAAACAATCGGCGTCCTGGGGCGAACATATCGCGGGTCTGCCCGACAGCCTCGATTTTTGCAGCCTCTGGTCGGGCATTCCCAGTCTGAAGAAAGGCGACTCGACTACGACCTACAATCCCATTGCCTACAACGAAATGCGCCAGTCGATGACGCAGCGCGGGATCAAATTCGTCATTCCCGAGATCTGCCGTATCCAGAAATACAATGGAAAATTCACCCTCGACGTGCCTGGCATGCAGGCCTACGCCAAATATCTGCTGGGCATGGTTTTCGACAACGATCTCGATGGTCTGGATCTCGACTACGAGCCCAATAATGGCACTACCACCGATTGGTTGTCCGGTGCCAACTTTGCACAGTTCGTCCAGATCCTCGGCGACTCCATCGGGCCCAAAGGCGCACATCCGGACAAATACCTGATCATCGACTATTATACCGATCCCATTCCATCCAGCGTCGAGCCCTATATCGACTATCTCGTCAACCAGTCCTATACCCAGGGCGCGACGACGACTTCGGCTACCTTCCTGCAGTCCAGGTACAATGCAGTGAGCTTTTGCCCGACACGCAAATTTATCGTCACGGAGAACCTGGGCGATTGGTGGCAGACAGGCGGAGCGCCCTTTACCGAGGCCAACGGCAATACGCTGACTGCGGAAGGGACCCAGATGCATTCGCTGGAAGGCTTCGCACGCTGGAATCCTACACAGGGACAGAAAGCCGGCTGGGGCGGTTATTATTTCGACCGCGACTACGACAATTCTCCACCCTATTATTATGTCCGCCGGAGTATTCAGATCGTAAACCCGTCCGTCCGTTAAGCAATCAAAAAAACTGCAGTTATGAACCGCAAACATAATTTAACGCTCTTCTTCCTAGGTGTCGTCGCGCTGGGCGCCATCTTCACCGTCGCCTGCCGGAAATACAAACAGTTCCAGAATGTGATCCTGGTCACCGGCACGGAAACCGATAATATCATCAAGTTCACGGTGGAGAATACACCCGCTGCGATGAATGTTACCGCGAGCGCCACCGGCATCGTCAGCCAGGACATTACCGTGAATTTTGCCGTCGACACAAGTCTCGTCTCCCAGTACAATTCCCAGGTCAATGGCAACTATTTTGCCGCACCCGCCAATACCTATACCATCTCCGCCACCAGCGGGGTCATCAAAACGGGTACCAATGTGTCTGCTCCCATAACCGTCACCATCGTATCATTCGATAGTCTGCGCGACGGGCGCAGCTACCTCATACCCGTGACGATCAAAAGTGTCACCGGTCCGCTCAAGGTGCTGGAGACGTCACGCACCGTCTTCCTCAAGATCGCCCGCGTGACCCTGTTCAACTCCATCGATCTGAGCAATTACAACTTCTATGACATCGACACGTTTGCCACGCCGATCACCAACATTACCCAATTCACCTTCGAGGTAAAATGTTACGTCAACTCGTGGCATACCGGTAATCCCCCCATCAGCCGACTCTGCAACTGGGGGCCTGCGGATCAGACCACCTTTAACCTGTTGCGGTTCGGCGAGGCCGGCAGTGACACCAGCCAGTTGCAATGGATCAATTCCGCGGGCGGCATGTTCTCCAATACCCGCTTTGCCAAAAATACGTGGTATAATATCTCCTGTGTCTGTGATGGAAGCACGTACAAGATGTATGTCAATGGGAATCTCGACAATAGCTTTGCCGCCTCGGGCCAAAGCTTTACCTGGGGGGCGCTCGAGCTGGGGATGTCCTATGCCGGCTATCAGAATTCGCAGCGTTTCCTCGGCCGTACCGCCGAGATAAGATTTTGGAACCGGCCGCTTTCACAGACCGAGATCCAGCAAAGTCTTTGCGGCGCAGACCCGAGTGCGCCGGGGTTAGTTTCTTATTGGAAGCTCAATGAGGGGTCCGGGCAGACCTTTTATGATGCCACTGGCAATGGCCGTAATATCGTTTGGCGAAAAGCCGCCGTGGTCTGGAATTCGGACAGCACCAATAAATGCGCACAATAAAATGAAAAAAATGATTAAATATATCTTTTCCCTGGCCGCCCTGCCGCCCAAACATTCCGGCCGTGTGCTTGCCCCTTTGGCCATCCTCCTGCTCTCGCTGAATGCCTGTAAGAAGAGTACCGGCCTGGATTCCAAAGATCTGCTAGTCTATATGCAAGGCGATTTCGGCGACGCGCACAATGCGGTTACCGCTTCGCTGACCCAGACTCCCCTCTCCGTCTGGGGGAACACGACGTTTCACTTTTCCGCCTGGTCCACGCGGCAGGTCCTCACCGCCACGAACGTAAATATCGTCCCCGATTCCTCCGGCGTCGCCGCTTTTAACCAGTCTGCCGGCAAACATTGCCGCCTCATGCCGGCCAATGTCTATAGCATCGATGCCAACCAGCACACGATAGCCGCCGATTCGAACGAGTCCGATCCGATCACGGTCACGATCACCAATCCCGCTGCGCTCACCGACACCAATGGTTATGTGTTGCCCCTGACGATAGAAAAGGTGTCCAGTTCGGATCATGGCGTAACCATCAGCACCAACCGTGCGACCGCCTATCTGTATGTGCCGTATATGTTCACAAACATCGACACTGCCAATACCGTGAGCTCCGGCACGATCATGAGCCGCACCGGCTGGAACGTCACCGTCAGCAATACGACCAACGGCTCTCCCGCTACCTCGATGGTCGATGGGAGCAATTCCACGGCCTGGCGCTCGAGTAACAGCAGTTCCGCGGCAAAGTATGTGATCGTAAACCTCAGGAGTAGCCAGATCATTACAGGGTTCCGCCTCACGCCCGACTATGTGAGCATCGGCGACAATGCGACCCAGATCCGCGTGTCGACAAGCCCCGACAGCGTTACCTGGACGGTGCAGGGCGTCTGGAAGGGTACGGGGCCCGCCACTGGCACGTCCGCGACCAATCCCGATCTCAAATGGATCGATTTCCTGTCGCCCGTACAGACCCAATATTTCCGTTTCGATATCCTGAGCTGGGTCAGCGGCAGCCGAACCGGCATCGGAGAGCTAAACGTTATGCAATGATAAACGCGCCGCATCGGCGGCGCATTTAAGATCGACACGGCCCCGCTTACGCGGGGCCATTTTTTTATCGGTGGCGCATGATATAATCCATTGCCTGC
>DASZOW010000702.1:0-4823 GCA_035550615.1 Puia sp. | reverse complement strand
CTCGAGATGCTCAACAATTTTTCCAATCAGCGGCTGGGATCGGTGGGCATGCATTCGGGATACTATGTATGCGAGCCGGTGGCAGGAGAGATGATGCGGGAGGCGCTGGAGCTGGGCTATACCCTGGTATCTTATGAGGATACCCTGGCGCCGGTGCATACGGCCAACCAGCGGGATTCCATGCAGGCCGTCAATATCTACAAGGTGTTGCAGAAGGACCCCAAGGCGAAGATCCTGGTTCATGCATCGTATACACATATCAGTAAGAAACCCGGGCCGAACGGGCATATTCCCATGGCGCTGGCCTTCTGGCGGCTATCCGGCATAGAGCCCCTGACCATCGACCAGACGGATATGACGGAAGAAAGCAATTTTGCATACGGCAGGGCGATCTACCAGGCGTATACGACGAAGTTCAACATCACGGAGCCCTCGATAGCGATGATCAATAACAGCCCCGTGAATGTCACCGACAAAGACCTCTACGATCTCTGTGTGATCCATCCGCGCACCCAATATCTCGACGGCAGACCCACCTGGATGAGCCTGTATGGGCTGCGACAGCCGACCTATATCAAGTCTACTTCCAAGGATGTCTTTTTTGTGCAGGCTTATTACCAGCAGGAGATCGAAAAGAACGACAATACTCCCTGGCAGCTGGTACCCGCCGATCAAACCTATACCAAGGGCGGCAAGGACCGTTACCTGCTTTATCTTAAGAAGGGCAAATACAAGATATTTTTCCGGGATATCAACTATCAGATCCTCAGCACACTCAACATCGAAGTGAATTAGGGGGCGGGAACGCACACCGGACATCGAAGCGAATCAGGCGGAGGGAGCAGGGCAACTAGACGGCCTTGTCGGAATGTTCGAACCGGATGCCTTGCTTTTCCAGCTCTTCCATCACCGGATCATAGATCTCCGGGACGATCGGAATATGCAGACCCGTGAGCGGGATGCGTCCATCCAGCACCAGCACGGCGGCGATGCCCAGGGGTAGCCCCACGGTGCGCGCCATGGCGGTATAAAGACTGTCCTCTCCCTGGATCCGGAGGGTGCTGCGGGCCTGCCGGCTCCTGTCTTCGAGCGTATAGCCGATCTCGTGAATCATCACGATCATATCTTTGTCCTGCGGCTTCATCGCGAGCCGGGTTTCCAGCAGATGCTGCAGGATATCGGCCGAGGTCTTTGCGCCTGCGGGCACCGGCGTTTCGTCGAAAAGCCCGAGGAAAGCGTATTGTTCCCGGTTAGTGTCGTCGACATAGGGCAGCAGGGGAGCGGACCAGCGGGCATAGGTTAATTGGATGGGATCGGAAGTAGCCGCAATGCCAGGGCCGGCGCCGGAAGGGGAGGCGTCTGTGCTGATGGGCGTATGGGCATCGGTGCGGATGGGGGTATGGGCATCGGTGAGCCCGGCGTGGACGATGTGCTTCCAGGCCGCGCAGAATTGCGGGTAGCGAAGGGTAGTGCGGATAAAGGTTTCGGCTTCGTCGAGCGCATATAGCGGGATATAGGACAGCGAATCGCGATTGGGATACCAGGCCAGGGCGCCGAGTCCGGGCATGGCAACCTCCCCGGTGCGGTCGAAGATGCCGTCATAGGTGCGGGTAACGATACGGCCTTCCTGCCGCCAGGTGGCGCCGGCGGCCCCGGCCAGGACTACGTTGCGGGGATTCCAGCTGATCTTATAATGCCAGGGATTGTCGTCGCTTTCGGGTGCGACGAGGCCGCCGGTATGCGAATAAAAAGAATGTATGCGTCCGCCCCTGGCCCTGATGTGCCGGATGAGCTGCAGTGCGCTCATGTGGTCGATGCCGGGGTCCAGTCCCATCTCGCAGAGAAAAAGAAGACCATTTCCGCGGATATCGGGCTCCAATGCGCGGATGGCCTCATCGAGATAGGAGGCGGTGAGCAGGTTCTTCCGGCGCCGGACACAGGAGAGCGCCACGAGATAATGCAGTGCAGGGGGAAGCAGCGAGATCACGATGTCCGCTTCGGCTACAAGGGCGTCGCGTTGCACTTCGTGGCTGACATCGAGGGCCACTGCACGGGCTTGGGGGGCCTCACCGATCTTGGATTGGGCAAGCGCCAGGTTGTTCTCGGCGACGACCAGTTGCCAACCCCTGGCGGCGGTGACATCGATAAGATAACGGATCAGGTCGGTCGCCGATTTGCCGGCGCCGAATAAAAGCAGTTTCTTCATATTGACATCGAGCTGTTGGGAGTGAAATTAAGCTTTTCCGCTGATCGCGTAACGCAATAATAAGGGACGGTGATAAGCAGACGTTATTTCCGGAGCCTGATCTCGCCGAGGTCCAGATCGGTACCGGGTTTTATATCCCGGAGATCGAAATGCGCATTGCGATAAGGGCCGGCAGCTACCACCGAGATCCGCCATTGGCCCGGGTTGATCGAGCGCACGATAAATTCTCCGTTGACATTCGTCATTTCTATAGAATCTTTTCCGTGGATCGCCCACACTCGGGCGGCCGCGTCGGCAGGATACATCCTGACACGGAAAGAAGAAGTTTGAAGTAGTCGCACAGCGTGAATGCCGGAGACCCCTATAACGACCAAACATAATTGAACCATTGCGTTTCTCATACCAGCTCAAATTTTAAGATGCAAATAGATATTAACAGGCGATGCTATTGGGCATACACACTGGTCCACGAAACGACGAGCTTTTAATTAAGAGATTGAACGGGATGCAAGGTCGTGGCACGCTTTCGTTTTCAACTACTGTGCCAAATGAGAAGAAATCCCTGGGATCTTATTTATCAATATGTTAATGAGTCTTTTAGATACCGGAATAAACCAGACCTAATTCCTTGGAACTGATGTTGGTGATCTTATACTGCACTTTGACGCCACGAGAGCTTCTGGGCGCCTCCTGCATGATCGCAGAGCCGGCGCCGATGCTCCGGAAATACAGGTTCTCCGTTTTGTAGATCTTCTTATTGGCCTGGATATATTGTACTTCGACTATCACCAGGTCGAGGGGATATACGGAATGGTTAGTCACGGTGAGCTGCAGGTCGGAGATGCCACCGAAGGTGCCTACGGAGTAGCCGCTTGCGCCGACGCTTACCTGGCTGGCAAGGGCCATTTTAATCGCTTCTTTGTCTGCCAGCTCGCCATTGTCGGGATGAGCGGGCTCAATATCGGCGCGGTGGATGGCTTGCCGCAGGAGGGAGCCGCCGGCGGCAGAGTCTTTTTTGGCGGTAGCTTTCGGCTGGTTCATGGAATGGGTCAATCTATCCTTTGCCACTCTATTGGTCCGGGGGGTGGTTTTCGGGAGGACGGCCGATCTGGCGGTCTCGGTGGATGGGGTGGCCGGCTGACTGACGATGGCCGCAGCGGAATCGGCCTGTTTTGCCTTGTCGTTAGTAACGGTAGGGGTAACCGAATTAGGGGTAGGCAAGGCCTGAACGGCAGGATGTACGATGAGCTGATTTGCGTTGGTGGGCGGGATCTTTGCTACTACCCGCGCCCCAAAGGGCAGGGCGTCTTTATTCAGCGAGAGACCGATGAAGATGCCTGCGGCCAGCAGGGCCAGGACAGAGACGCCGATCGCCAGATAGCGGATCACGCGCGGGTTTTGACGCTGAGACGGTTGAGCGGCGATGTGGGACGGTTCGTGGAAAGATTCGAAGACCAGCTCGCGGGTGGTTTCGCGCATTGGTGGCAGGGGTTCGCGCGTGGGCGTCGGATTGGCAGGGGCTTTTCCGGCGGGCATCGTGACATAGATGATGCGTTTGCCGGGTGTCCTGGTCGATTCGACGGTCACGGGGACAGACGATTCGGTGGACTTGACGGCGAGCGTAGCGGGGGCGGCAATCGCAGCCGCGGTGGCGCTCACTGCCGAAGGTTTTTTATAAAAACGATCGAAGGGTTGTTCTTCTACGGGGGGAGCAAAATCTTTGAGGTCTTCGACTTCGCACGGATATCTCCATGCGGCGCTCTTGCCTTCCAACCATACCAGGTCATAGGCTTTCAGCCCCATACTCTTCAGCTCTTCCAAAGAATAGGGGCCGCTTTGCTTGTTATTACGAAGTAACAGATACATCGTTATGTTCCTGTTTAGAGGTGTACAGAGGATCCTAAGATTGGGCTTTCAATGGATTTGTATCGATGCCGGAGGTGGGTAAAACTTGGTTCCGGAGGACCGGAGCCAAGACAAATTTAGCATTTTCATCCATAGTATGTGCATGTGCGTCCGGGAATCTTTCCGGCGAGATTTGTTATTATGCGTCATCTTCCCGAAATTGGAGGCCAAACCAATATATTTCATAAATGGATGCTGCTATACAGGAAAAAATAGCCTTGTGGTTGAGTGGAAACTATGATCAGGCCACCAAAGATGAGATCGCCCGTCTGCAAAAAGAGAATCCTAACGAATTGACAGAAAGCTTCTACCGTAGCCTGGAGTTCGGCACGGGCGGGTTGCGGGGGATCATGGGAGTGGGCACGAACCGAATGAATAAATATACGGTCGGAATGGCCACCCAGGGTTTTGCCAACTATCTGAAAGCCTCCTTTCCCGGGAAAGAGGTGCGGGTAGCCATAGCGCACGATAGCCGCAACAATAGCCGCTTTTTTGCCGAAACGACGGCTAATGTGTTCGCTGCCAATGGAATAAAGGTTTTCCTTTTCCAATCTTTACGGCCCACGCCGGAATTGAGCTTTGCCATCCGGCACCTGGGCTGCCGGGGCGGGGTGGTATGCACGGCTTCGCATAACCCCAAGGAATACAATGGTTATAAGGCCTATTGGGACGATGGAGGGCAATTGGTCCCACCGCATGACAAGAATGTCAT
>DASZOW010000701.1:0-3720 GCA_035550615.1 Puia sp. | reverse complement strand
CGTGTTTTTTACCCTTATTTTTGCGCAATGAGAAAAAATGTAGTCGTCATCGGTGGCGGCATAATTGGATTAAGCTCTGCGTACTATTTGCAAAAGGCCGGACACCAGGTGACTGTTTTGGATCGGGCCGATTTCAAGGATAACTGTTCTTATGGTAATTGCGGGTATGTCTGTCCGAGTCATTTTATCCCGTTGGCTACCCCGGGTATCGTAAAACAGGGGTTAAAATGGATGTTGAATTCTCAGAGTCCTTTTTATGTGCAGCCCAGGTTGAGCCGTTCGCTGATCGACTGGGGGATGAAGTTCATGAAGAGCGCAACACCAGAACATGTCGAACGGTCGGCTATTCCGCTGAAGGATATAGCGGTACTCAGTCAGTTGGAATATGAGAACACCTGGCGTCCCCTCCCGCATTTCGATTTCGCATATGAACACAAGGGTTTACTGGAGATATTCCAGACACCAGCCGGTGCGGAGCATGCGCATCATACCGTGGAGAAGGCGCATGAGCTGGGGCTCACCGATACACAGCTGCTGGATCAAAAGAGCTTACAGGAGAAGGAGCCGCATACCCGGGTAAATGGGTTGGGGGCTATTTACTTCCGTTGCGATGCCCATCTTTACCCTAACAAGCTGATGCAGGGGTTGCTGGCGTTGTTGAGGTCCGAGGGCGTCGAGCTGTTGCCGGGGCAGGAGGTAGTGCGGTTCGAGACGGGTGGCGGCGTTGTAAAGAAGCTGGTCACCACGCAGCGGGCTTTCGAGGCCGATATCGTCGTTGTCGCTACCGGTTCCTGGAGCCGGGAGATGGCCGCCTTGCTGGATACGCGGTTGCCACTGGTGCCGGGGCGAGGCTACTCCATAACGTTGGAGAACTCGCCTTACCGGGTCAATCATCCGGCTATCCTGTTGGAGGGCCGGGCCGCGATCACGCCGATGGACGGGAACAAGATCCGTTTTGGCGGGACTATGGAGATCACGTCTACCGCTACTCCACCCCGTTATGCCCGGGTGCAGGGTATTCTGAATGCCGTGAAGCGTTTCTTTCCCGATTTCGATGTGCCGATGCCGTCCCATGAAAAGATCTGGTATGGCTATCGTCCGTGTTCGGCCGATGGCTTGCCCTATATCGGGCGCATAAAAAAATATAACAATGTAGTGATCGCCACGGGGCATTCGATGCTGGGGCTTAGCCTTGGAGCGGGAACGGGGAAGCTGGTGGGCGAGATCGTCGATGAACGGCCGAGCAGTATCGATCTGGCTCCCTTCCGCGTGGAGCGGTTCGGATAACGTTCTTTGCGGGCACGGATTCCGCAGGTGGTAGAACGGTTAATATCTGTGCAGGATTGATTAATAATCAATATACGGTCAAGGGGCCTTATAAATACATTTGAGAAAAATCCTTATGGCTATTGTTTGGAAGGGAGTATTCCCTGCGTTAACGACCAAATTCACCGTAAAAGACGAGTTGGATCTGAAGCTGTTCCGCAAGAACCTGGAATTGCAGGTGAGTTCGGGTGTCGATGGGATCATCCTGGGCGGTTCATTGGGCGAGGCTAGTGTGCTGACGATCGAGGAGAAGGAGCGGCTGGTGAAATTTGCCGTAGAGTCGGTGGAGGGCAGGGTCCCGGTGGTGTTGAATATCGCCGAAGGCTCGACAAAAGAAGCTTTGCAACAAGCAGCGTATGCCCGAACCTGGGGTGCGCAAGGGTTGATGATGCTGCCGCCGATGCGGTATTCCGCCGATCATCGTGAGACCGTGACCTTTTTCAAGACCGTTGCCAATTCTACCGATCTGCCCATGATGATCTATAATAATCCGGTGGATTATAAGATAGCGGTTACGCTGGATATGTTCGAGGAGCTGATCGAATGTCCGAATATCCAGGCGGTCAAAGAGTCGACGCGGGATGTCTCGAATGTAACACGTTTGTTCAACGGCTTTGGTACCCGGCTAAAGGTTCTTTGTGGCGTCGACACCCTGGCCATGGAGGAGATGCTGATGGGCGCCGACGGCAGGGTAGCCGGGCTGGTTTGCGCTTTTCCGGCGGAGACTGTGGCGGTATACCGGCTGATCGCTGCCGGGAGGGTGGAGGAGGCGCTGGCCATCTACCGATGGTTCCTGCCCGTGCTCGAGCTCGATATTCATAGCAAGCTGGTGCAATATATCAAGCTGGCCGAAGTGCAGACTGGGATCGGCAGCGAATTTGTCCGTGCGCCCCGGCTGCCGCTGGTGGGGCAGGAGCGGGAACGGATACTGAAGACCATCGGGGCCTGCGTGGCCTCGCGGCCTGTCTTACCCGACTATCTGTCCATCCGCCCGGAGAAAACCATTGCATGAGAGAAAAGCAAAGCTTTAAACGATCATGGTATTACAAAAAATAAAGTTCGTGTGCCTCTCGCTGATGATGGCGACCAATGCGGTTTTCGCGCAGGATACCGTTTCCATCGACTATGCTGCGCAGACTCATCCGCTTACCGCCTTCTGGGCCTATTTTGGATATGACGAGCCCAACTATACGTATATGCGGGATGGCAAGAAATTATTGAGCGAGCTAGCGGCGCTAAGTCCTGTTCCCGTGTATGTGCGGTGCCATAATCTGCTGACGACGGGTGACGGCAGGGCCGCATTCAAATGGGGTTCTACCAATGCCTATACAGAGGATGCCCAGGGACGGCCGGTGTATGACTGGCACCTGGTGGACAGCATCTTCGATACATACATCGCGCGGGGGATGAAACCGCTGGCCGAGATCGGATTTATGCCGGAAGCATTGTCGACGCATCCCGATCCGTACAGGCATCACTGGCATCCCGGCGTCCGTTATGACAGCATTTATACCGGTTGGGCCTGGCCGCCTAAAGACTATGGCAAATGGGGGGCGTTGGTGACGGCATGGGTGCGCCACTGTGTTCAACGTTATGGCGGGAAAGAAGTATCGTCCTGGCTTTGGGAGGTCTGGAATGAGCCGAATATCAGCTATTGGAAGGGTACCGAACAGGAATATTTCAGACTTTACGATACCACCGCTTTTGCGGTGAAGCGGGCGTTTGCCTCGGCCCGGGTCGGCGGCCCTGCTACTACCGGTCCCGGATGGTCGACCGCCGCGCGCTGGCTGCGCGATTTTCTCCAGCATTGTGCGGACAACAAGACTCCGCTTGATTTTATCAGCTTTCATGCCAAAGGGTCGCCGAAAATCGCGGAGGGACATGTGCGGATGAATATGGTCCCACAGCTGAATGACGTTACCCGGGGTTTCGACATCGTCCGTTCTTCGGCGTACCGGGATCTGCCGGTGTACATCACCGAATGTGACCCGGAAGGGTGTGCGGCCTGCGGGATGGAGACCAATCCGGAGAATGCCTATCGGAATGGGACGATGTATTCGAGCTATACTGCGGCTTCCTTTTCACGGATCACCGCCATCGCGGACAGCCTGCGGGTGAATCTGGCCGGCGCCACCAGCTGGTCGTTCGAGTTCGAGGGGCAGAAGTGGTTCGATGGGTTCCGGGATCTGGCTACCAATGGGGTGGATAAGCCGGTGCTCAATGTTTTCCGGATGCTGGGGTTGATGCGGGGGAATTATGTGCCAGCCGGACCGCATGCTTATGCTTCCGCGGACAAACATGCCGTTTATGTGATGGTCTGGAATTATGCCGACGATGATGTGCCGGGTCCGGCTGAGCCTTTGCGGGTGGTGCTGCGGAATCTGCCTGGTTCCG
>DASZOW010000700.1:0-11166 GCA_035550615.1 Puia sp. | reverse complement strand
AACCTGATCAGCAATGCCATAAAATTTACGCAGGATGGTTTCGTGAAGCTGAAGATAGACGTCGTCGAGGATCGGGGCGCCTCTTATGTGACCCGGTTCTCCGTTGTCGATTCCGGGATCGGCATACCCGAGGAAAAGCTGGAAAAGATCTTCGAGCAGTTCACACAGGCGGACAGCGATACCACGCGGTTGTATGGCGGTACGGGTCTGGGATTGTCGATCTCCGCCAAGCTGGTGGAGTTGATGGGCAGCTCCATAGTTGTTACCAGCACGCCGGGAAAGGGTTCGAATTTTCAATTCTCCATTTTGTTGCAGGAGGGTCACAAGACCGACCCGTCTTCGGCTACGACCAAGGTGGTCTCCAAGAGCAACGAACAGTTCCGCAATAAGCTTATTCTCCTGGCGGAAGACAATGTCTTTAACGCCAATATCGCAAGACGGTTCATCACCGGCTGGGGTGCGCAGCTCGAGATCGTGGTCGATGGCCGGCAGGCGTTGGAGTTCGTCAGCCGCCGGAATTACGATCTGATCCTCATGGATGTTCAGATGCCCATATTGGACGGATTTGCCTGTACGCGTAAGATCCGGAAACACTTCAAGCATGTGCCGATCATTGCGATCACGGCTTCGCCCAGGAATGAGATCATTCATGAGATCCTGTCCTGCGGGATGAACGATTTCGTGAGCAAGCCTTTTAAGCCCAATGAGCTGCGCAGTAAGTTATTGGAATACCTTTAGATTCAGCCGCGGGGGCCGAGCTCGATGACCTCGCAATCCTTCATATTATTGCCGTCGATAGTAAAGCGGATGGCGGTGCGGATGGTATGCCACCCGTGGCGGCCTGCTGCGCCCGGGTTCATGTGCAGGCAGCGCAATTTTTCATCGTACATAATCTTGAGGATATGCGAGTGTCCGCAGATAAAAAGATCCGGGGTATCCGTTCCGAGCTCTTTTTTGACCGTAGGATTATAACGTGGAGGATAGCCCCCGATATGGGTCATGTAGACGCGGATGCCTTCCGACTGCCAGCGAAGTTTTTCCGGATAGGTGCGCCGGATGTCGGAGCCATCGATATTCCCATAGACGCCGCGGAGCGGTTTGAAGGCGGCGAGGCGTTCGGCGACTGCGGCCGTGCCGAAATCTCCCGCATGCCAGATCTCGTCACAGTTTTCGAAATGCCGGAAAAGGGTTTCGTCCAGGAAATGATGGGTGTCGGAAAGCAGGCCTATGCGTAGCATGAGATATCAGTTGGTAGGGTCCAGCGCGCTACTATTTTTTTCATAAAGGTAGGGGTAAACCATCCATAACACAGAAGATTTAGCTAATTTTAGGGCAACGAATTGCGCATGCCTCATTATTATTCCCGGGGGACTATCCCCCATAAACGCCATACCCAATTCCGTCAGGCGGACGGCTCGCTTTATTCGGAACAATTATTCTCGACGGAAGGGTTTTCCAATGATTATTCGTTGTTGTATCATATTCATCCGCCCACGGAGATCATCGCCACGGATGAGCCTTATGATGCCATGCCGCGCATCGCCGAGGAAAAGATGTTGAAACATCGGAGTTTCGAAGGGTTTAAGGTCAAGCCGGAGGCGGATTATCTGCGCAGCCGGCATCCGGTGCTGGTGAATAACGACTGTCATATTTCGCTGGCTGCTCCTGCAGGCAGCATGCAAAACTATTTTTATAAGAATGCGGATGCCGATGAACTGCTGTTCATTCATCAGGGCAGCGGGGTGTTGAAGACGATGTATGGCGAACTGTCTTTTGGGTACGGAGATTACCTGGTAATCCCGAGGGGGACGATCTACCAGATATCTTTGGATAAGGATGACAACCGGCTTTTTATTGTCGAGTCCTTTAGCCCGATCCGTTATCCCCGGAAATACCTGAGCCCTTATGGACAGCTGCTGGAGCATTCTCCCTATTGTGAGCGGGATATCCGCGGGCCGGAAGCGATGGTCCCGCATGATGAAAAAGGCGATTTCCTGATCCGGACCAAAAAGAAGGGCCGGATATACGGCATACATTATGGGCATCATCCGTTCGATGTAGTGGGGTGGGACGGGTGTTGTTATCCCTGGGCGTTCAGCATACATGATTTCGAGCCGATCACGGGAAGGGTGCATCAGCCGCCGCCTGTGCATCAGACTTTCGAGGGACATAATTTCGTGGTATGTTCTTTCTGCCCGCGGTTGTTCGACTACCATCCCATGTCGATCCCTGCGCCGTACAATCACAGCAATATCGATAGCGACGAGGTGCTGTATTATGTCGATGGGGATTTTATGAGCCGGAAGAATGTGACACGGGGGATGATCACGTTGCATCCGGGCGGGATACCGCATGGCCCGCATCCCGGAGCCGTACAACGCAGTATCGGAGCCAGGGAGACCAGGGAACTGGCCGTCATGGTCGATACGTTCCATCCGCTGATGCTGACGGTGGATGCGCTTGACATCGAGAACCCCGGATATACGATGAGCTGGGCGGAGTAATCCGTATATTTAGTACATGAAACTTTTTGGATTAACCGCTATAGCGGCTATTACGCTATTTTCCTGCCATTCCCGGCAGTCCGCCGATCTCATCCTATTACATGGCCGTATCTATACCGTAGATTCCGCATTCACCACGGTGCAGGCGATGGCGGTCAGGGAGGGCAAGGTGCTGGCGACAGGTACCGACGCGGCTATCCTCGACGGGTATGCGGCAAAGGACACGGTGGATGTTTCCGGAAAATTTGTCTATCCCGGGTTTATCGATGCGCATGGACACTTCGTAGAATATGGCGAATCACTGTTCATGGCCGATCTTTTCGGCTCCACGAGTACCGAGGAAATGGTACACCGTGTGAAGACATTTGCCGATGCGCATCCCGGGCAGGCCTGGATACAGGGCCATGGCTGGGACCAGAACAAATTTCCGGGCAAGAGTTTCCCCGATAACAGCTTATTGAATCAATTATTTCCGTCCACGCCGGTGGTGCTGGAACGGGTGGATGGGCATGCCTTGCTGGCCAATGCCGCCGCGCTTTCCCTGGCGGGTGTGCATCCCGGCGAGACCCTGGTGGGCGGCACGGTCGAGACGAAGAACGGCCGGCTTACCGGCATATTGGTCGACAATGCGCAGGAGCTGATCGGCCGGCAGATGCCGGAGCTGTCTGCGGCGGATTTCTGGCAACGGGTGGACGCCGCGCAACAGCATTGTTTTGCCCAGGGATTGACGACGATCACCGAACCGGGGTTGGACCGCTCGGATATCGAGCGGCTGGATTCCTTGCAGCGCGCGGGAAAACTGAAGATGCGGTTATACGTCATGTTGAGGGACAGAAAGGATATCCTGGATTATTACATTCCCCGGGGACCTTATAAAACGGACTTGCTTTATGTCAAGGGCGTAAAGGCGTATGCCGATGGGGCGTTGGGCAGCCGTGGCGCCTGTCTGCTCGCTCCATACACCGACAGGCCGGATTGGCAGGGATTTCTGCTCAGTGCTCCGGCGCATTACGATTCACTGGCGGCGCGGTTGATCGGTACGGACTGGCAGCTGTGCACCCATGCCATCGGCGATTCCGGCAACAGGATGATCCTGCAGGTATACAATAAATATCTCAAGGGTAAGAACGATAAGCGTTGGCGGGTCGAGCATGCGCAGGTGATCGCGCCGGGCGATTTCGACCTTTTTGGCCGGGCTTCGATCATCCCGAGTGTGCAGCCTACGCATGCGACCAGCGATATGTATTGGGCGGGGGAACGATTAGGGCAGGAGCGTCTGAAAGGCGCATACGCGAATAAGCGGTTGCTGGAGCAGAATGGGTGGTTACCGCTGGGTACCGATTTCCCGGTGGAGGATATCAGTCCATTCAAAACCTTTCTTGCGGCCGTCTTCCGGGTCGATGCCAGGGGATATCCGGCCGGTGGGTTTCAGCCCGAAAATGCGTTGACCCGGAAAGAAGCCGTGCGGGGTATGACCATCTGGGCGGCAAAGGCCGATTGCCTGGAAAAAGAGATCGGCAGCCTGGAAGCCGGAAAACGGGCCGATTTTGTCATCCTCGATAAAGATCTCATGCAAGTGCCTGCGGCGGATGTCCTGCAGGTAAAGCCCGTGGCTACGTATGCCGGCGGAGCAAGAGTATTTTAATCAGCTCAGAATAAAGTTAGCCACGCCGGTTTGCCTTCTTGCCTGTAAATTCGGTATTAAAAAAAATATGGAATACAGACAATTGGGGGAATCGGGTCTTGCTGCTTCTGCGATCACCTTTGGCGCCTGGGCCATTGGGGGCTGGATGTGGGGTGGAAGTGACCGTAAGGATGCGATCGCGGCCATCAGGGCTTCCTATGATGAAGGAGTTACGTCCATCGATACGGCGGCTGTTTATGGTATGGGGGCCAGCGAGGAGATCGTGGGTGAGGCTTTGCAGGGCATTCCCCGCGACAAGGTGCAGATCATGACCAAGTTCGGGATGCGGTGGGATCTGGCCCGGGGTACGTTTGGGTTTAAGAGCCGGGACAACGACGGCCACGACCTGGATATCTACAAGTATGGCGGCAAGGAGAGTGTTATCAAAGAATGCGAGGATAGTCTGCGGCGGCTGCGGACCGACTATATCGATCTTTACCAGCAGCATTGGCCGGATGTTTCGACGCCCATTTCCGAGACCATGGAGGCGCTTCAGCGATTGGTGGAGACGGGCAAGGTGCGGGCCGCGGGCGTGTGCAATTATGATACGGCGCAGATGAAGGAGGCGGAGCGAACGATCCGGCTGGCTGCCGACCAGGTACCGTACAGCATGGTGAAACGGGATATCGAGGCCGAGCTGGTCCCTTATTGTATAGCCCATAAGAAGGCCATTCTGGCCTATAGCCCGTTGCAACGGGGAGTGTTGAGCGGGAAGATCCGGCCGGGACATGTCTTTCATGAGGGCGATAACCGTGGGGACAGCAAATACTTTCAGGGGGGCAACCTGGACCGGATCAATGCCTTTCTGGATCAGTTGCGGCCGCTGGCCGCCGCCAAAGGGGCTTCGCTGGCACAGCTGGTCATCCGGTGGACCCTGCAACGGCCTGGCATTACGATTGCGCTGGTAGGGGCGAGGGATGCCAGACAGGCGATCCAGAATGCGGCGGCCATCCGGCTTCGGCTATCGGAGGACGAGATGGAATATATAAATTCAAAGCTGGGAGGATTACGGATCGACGGATAAAATTTCGTATATTGAACAAAACATTGTCATATGATACCATTTCATGAGCTACGCGTAGGCGATATTGTCCTGGCGGACTTCGAAGGCCAGCGCCGGGAAGGAGAGGTCATAGGAAGAAGCGAGGGGGATAGAATGCTGAATGTCGAAACAGCCGTGCAGGCTTTTTGGTATTTTCCTGAAGATCTGTATCCGATACCCCTGGATGAAAGGCAGCTGTTCGAATTAGGTTTTGAAAGGCAGGACATGCCGGATGGGGCGGTCAAGTATCTTAAGGGGCCGTTCCGCATTCTTTTGTCTCAGCTCGGGAATTTTTCCAGTTTTGAGATCTGGTATCGGGAGGATCACCGGCAAATCCATGAGCCGCTAAGTGTCCACGGGCTGCAGAATCATTATCATCAGATGACCAAGGTTGACCTCGTCAGGGAGGTAAAAGCCCATTAAAGCAATTTTTTTTGCTTGAGAATGAATTAATTGCCGTAATTTTCCGGTTGCGGCCAGGTTGCATTGCGCCCTCGAACCGGGGTAGAATAAAATTTATATAATTAGCTATTTTTTGATGTAATTCAATAAATTCCTATCTTTGCGCTCCCAAAAACTGTATGGCGAAACAAGCACTCATTAAACAAGATGGTATCATTCTGGAAGCCTTGTCCAATGCTATGTTCAAAGTGAAGCTGGAAAATGGGCATGAGATCCTGGCAACCATCTCGGGGAAAATGAGGATGAATTATATACGGATATTGCCCGGGGATAAGGTCGGTGTCGAGATGAGTCCTTATGATCTGACGAGGGGGAGAATAATATTCAGATACAAATAATAGTAATCATGAAAGTACGTGCATCTATCAAAAAGCGCAGCGCCGATTGTAAGATCGTGAGGAGGAAGGGGAAGCTGTATGTCATCAACAAGAAGAACCCCCGATTCAAGCAGCGTCAGGGTTAAACCAACCATTGTAAAAAAAGTAAAATAAGAATATGGCTCGTATTGCCGGTGTAGACTTACCAAAAAATAAAAGAGGGGAGATCGGACTTACCTATATCTTCGGTATCGGCCGTTCTACTGCTCAGTATATCCTGACCAAGGCGGGGATCGATTTCGACAAGAAAGTGAACCAGTGGAATGACGATGAGCTGAATGCTATTCGTAATATCATTACGAATGAGTTCAAGGTAGAAGGTGCACTTCGTTCGGAAGTCCAGATGAATATCAAGCGTTTGCTGGATATCGCCTGCTATCGTGGATTGCGTCATCGTAAGGGTCTGCCGGTGCGTGGCCAGCGTACCCGTACCAACAGCCGTACGCGTAAAGGTAAGCGCAAGACGGTGGCTGGAAAGAAGAAGGTCGCTAAGAAATAGTTGACACAGATGAGGTGGCGTTCGCCGATGAATTTCCGGATTCGGCAAGGCTGGCCTCATTGTTATATGCACCATGCGGGCCCGGATGCGGGGCGCTGATGCGGACCGGGAAACCGGGACGTAAATTGTTCGGATCGGTTGCGGATGTCGGGTGCAGACGGAGGACTGATCCGGTTCCGGTGTGAAAGCTCCGGGATTTATTTAAAACAGGCGCCTAATTAAAAAAGAGGCGCCGCGAAAAGACTACCTGAAAAGCGTATGGCAAAAGCACAACAAAACAGCGCGAAAGCCGCTGCTAAGAAAAGGATTGTAAAAGTAGATGTTTATGGTGACGCACATATCGTTGCCAGCTTCAACAACATCATTATCAGCCTCACCAACAAGAATGGCCAGGTGATCTCCTGGAGCAGCGCCGGTAAGATGGGTTTCAAGGGTTCCAAGAAGAATACGCCCTATGCAGCCCAGATGGCTTCCGCCGATGCCGCCAAGGCCGCTATAGACGCCGGTCTGAAGAAGGTGGATGTGTATGTAAAGGGCCCCGGTTCGGGTCGTGAGAGCGCTATCCGCTCCTTGTCCAACAATGGCATCGAGATAGTGATGATCAAGGACGTGACTCCGCAGCCTCACAATGGTTGCCGTCCGCCCAAGAAACGTAGAGTATAGGTAACATATCGATTTCGATAAGCTGGGTAAGATTCATTTTTAAGATTTTTTGATAATCTTATCCGGGAACTAAAAAATCTAACAAAGCAAATTATGGCACGTTACACCGGTCCGAAGACCAGAATTTCCCGCATTTTCGGAGAGCCTATCTTAGGCAATGGCAAGTATTTAACCAAGAACAGCAATCCTCCCGGCCAGCATGGCGGTACCAAGAAGCGTAAGGCTCCGGGTGAATATGCCCTGCAGCTTCGTGAGAAGCAAAAGGCAAAATACACCTATGGAGTATTGGAGCGTCAGTTCCGTAAGACCTTTGAAGAAGCCGTACGGCGTAAGGGTGTCACGGGTGAGAACCTGATCAAACTGCTGGAAGCGCGTCTGGATAATACGATCTACCGTTTGGGCGTCGCGCCTTCGCGGCCTGCTGCCCGTCAGCTGGTGGCACACAAACACGTCACCGTCAATGGGGAAGTCGTGAACGTACCTTCCTTTCAGCTGCGTCCCGGGGACATCATCTCGCTCAAGGAGACGACCCAGGGGAATACGGGTATCACCAGCCAGATCCGTGGAAAGAATGCCAAGATCAACTGGCTGGACTGGTCCGAAGCCGAGTTCAAGGGGACTTTTATCGCTTATCCGGAGCGGGAGAGTGTTCCGGAGAACATTAAGGAGCAGTTGATTGTTGAGTTGTATTCCAAGTAACCGATGAGGATCGACCGCCAGCGAGGCGGTCGTCCGGGTTTAAAACAAGTTAAATCGTAAATTTAAATATGGCCATTTTAAATTTCCAGAAACCAGATAAGATCATTCTTCAAAAGGCGACCGATTTTGAAGCTCAATTCGAATTTCGCCCTTTAGAGCCGGGGTATGGCGTCACCATCGGAAATGCCCTTCGCCGGGTATTGCTGAGCTCGCTGGAAGGATACGCGATCATCGGCGTTAAGATCGAGGGGGCCGACCATGAGTTTGCTACCTTGAAAGGTGTGACGGAAGACGTGGTGGAAATTATCCTGAATCTGAAACAAGTTCGTTTCAAGAAGAAGGTCGAACATGAAGTGGCTCAGGAAAAGATCACGTTGAGCCTGAAAAATAGAACCGAATTCACTGCAGGTACGCTGGGTGAAGCGACTCCCTCTTTCGAGGTGATGAATCCCGGTCTGCTCATCTGCACCCTGGACAGTTCTGCGAAATTGGATATCGAGATCACCATCGGCAAGGGCCGCGGATATGTGCCTGCCGAGGATAACAAGCCCAAGGATGCGCCGTTCGGTTATATCCCGACCGATGCTATCTTTACGCCGATCAAGAACGTGAAGTATTCCATCGAGAACACTCGTGTGGAGCAACGCACGGACTTCGAAAAGCTGATCATGGAAGTGTCTACGGATGGTACGATCCATCCGGAGGAAGCCGTTAAACAAGCTTCCCGCATCCTGATCCAGCATCTGATGATCATCACCGACGAGAACATCACCTTTGACAATAAGGAAGAAAAGAAGGAAGACCTGGTCGACGAGCAGACATTACAGCTGCGTAAGATCCTGAAGACCCCGCTGGAGGACCTGGATCTGTCCGTACGCGCCTTTAACTGCCTGAAAGCCGCCAAGATCAACAGTCTTAGCGAGCTCGTAACCTACGAGCAGGAGGACCTGATGAAGTTCCGGAACTTCGGACAGAAGTCTCTGGCCGAGATCGAGCAGGTGCTGGGCGAAAGAGGTCTTCACTTTGGGATGGACCTCGGCAAGCTCAAGGTAGATGATGAGTAAGAAAAGTAAACTCAGTCTTACAATTCCTGACACGGTGTAAGGCTTTAAAAACAAATAGTCATGCGTCACGGAGACAAAATCAACAATTTAGGCCGCACTGCCTCGCATCGTAAAGCGCTGCTGAGCAATCTGGCCATTCAGCTGATCACGCACAAGAAGATCGTTACCACCCTGGCTAAGGCCAAGGCGTTACGGACTTATGTAGAGCCGTTGATCACGAAATCCAAAGACAACACCACGCACCAGCGCCGGGTAGTATTCAGCTATCTTCAGGACAAGGACGCCGTTACCGAGCTGTTCGGTACGGTAGCCGCAAAAGTTGCCGGCCGTCCCGGTGGATACACCCGGATCATCAAACTGGGCGCCCGTGTCGGCGACAACGCTGAAACGGCCCTGATCGAGCTGGTCGATTTCAACGAGATCTATGGCAAAGGCAAGGCCGAAGCCAAAGAAGCGACAGGTAAGAGAACCCGCCGGGCCGGTGGCCGTAAGAAAGCCGCTGCCGCCGAGGAATCTGCACCTGCTTCCGAAGCCAAGGCAGAAGAAAAGCCTGCTAAATAAGCCAGCCGGCGCGATGAGCGCCCCGGTGAATAAATTTTGGGACCCGGCAAACGCCGGGTCCCTTTTTTTTTGGTACTTTTGCAAAATTTTCCTTTTACATGTCCCACACTACTTCCATTTCTCCCGCCATCTTATTACTCGAGGATGGCACCGTTCACCATGGTCAGGCATTCGGCAAGAAAGGCACCACTTCCGGCGAGATCTGTTTCAATACCGGGATGACGGGTTACCAGGAGGTATTCACAGACCCGAGCTATTATGGTCAGATCCTGATCATGAACAGCGTGCATGTCGGTAATTATGGAGTCAGGGACAGCGATATCGAATCGGATTCGGTAAAGATCCGCGGATTGATCGCCCGCAACCTGGAAGAACAGTTCTCCCGGCTCATGGCAAAAGGATCGCTGGACGATTATCTCAAGGCGAACAATATCGTTTGCATCGAGGGAGTGGATACCCGCAGCCTGGTAGCGCATGTACGCGTAAAAGGAGCCATGAATTGCGTGATCTCTTCGGAGACCACCGATCTTAACGAGCTCAAGGCAGTGCTCGGGAAAACGCCTGATATGGACGGATTGGAGCTGGCATCGGTGGTGAGTACGGAGAAGGAATATGAGCTGGGTGATCCCGATTCGCCGCTGCGCGTGGCCGTACTGGATTTCGGGGTGAAGAAACATATCCTTCAGTGTATGGTCGACAGGGGTGCATATGTCCGTGTCTTCCCTGCCAGAACGCCGTTGGAGCGGTTGAAAGCGTTTCAGCCCAATGGCTATTTTCTCTCCAATGGCCCCGGCGATCCGGCGCCAATGGACTATGCCATCCCGGTGGTCAGGGAGATCCTAAGAGAAAAGAAGCCGTTGTTCGGTATCTGTCTCGGACATCAGCTGCTCGCCCTGGCCAATGATATCCCCACGTTCAAGATGCATCACGGCCATCGCGGCCTCAACCATCCGGTGAAGAACCTCGTGACGGGACGTTGCGAGATCACGACGCAAAATCATGGATTCGGTGTGGATCCGGTGGCTGTCAAGAAAGCGTCGAACATCGAGGTGACCCATGTGAACCTCAATGATGACTCGATCGAGGGCATCCGGCTAAAGGACCGGCCGGCATTTTCCGTGCAATATCATCCCGAGTCGACTCCCGGGCCGCATGACAGCCGTTATCTCTTCGATGAATTCCTGGAACTGATCCGTAAACATAATTAAGCCGCTGTATGCAGATCACCATCATCAACGGTCCCAATCTCAACCTGCTGGGTAAGCGTGAGCCCGATGTGTACGGGAACCAGAGCTTCGAGCAGTTCTTTGCGGCTCTGCAACAGCAATTCCCGGATGTGAGCTTTCGCTATTTTCAAAGCAATATAGAGGGAGAGTTGATCGATGAGCTGCAGCGGGCCGGTTTTTCTTCCGACGGTATCATTCTGAATCCGGGTGGATATACGCACACTTCCGTTGCGATCGGCGATGCGATCGCTGCGATCAAGACACCGGTGATCGAGGTACATATCAGCAATGTACATGCGCGCGAGGAGTTCCGCCGGCTTTCGCATGTCTCGGCCAAGGCTCGCGGGACCATTGCCGGGCTTGGAATGCGCGGATATGAGCTGGC
>DASZOW010000699.1:0-12623 GCA_035550615.1 Puia sp. | reverse complement strand
GACGATCAGCACGGGTATCTTCCAGCATCCACGCGATCTGTTGTGGCTGCTGATCCTGGCGATGGTGGTCGGGTTGCTGGCCGGCGTGTACCCGGCGCTTGTGTTGTCCGGCTTTAAACCGATCAAGGTGCTAAAAGGGCGGTTTGCTACCGGCAGTAAAGGGTTACTGCTGCGGCAATCGCTGGTCGTCTTGCAATTCACCATTTCGATCGGCATTATCGTCGCTACGATCATCGTCCACCGGCAGCTGGGCTATATGCGTAACCAGGACCTGGGTCTCGACGATAAACAGATGCTGATGCTGGATACCCATGGAGATATACACCGGCGGACGCTGAAGAATGAACTGCTCAAGCTGCCGGGGGTGCGCTCCGTATCGATGGCATCCAGCGATCTGGGAGGAGAACATAGCGCATCGCATCTGCAAGTAGAAAATCATAGCGGTGAAATGCAGGATGCCGTAATGGAATTCTATATAGTGGATCTCGACTATATGCCCCAATACCGGATGAAGATGGCGGCCGGCCGGATGTTCTCCAAGGATTATGGCGCCGATACCACCAGCGCGATGATCGTGAATGAACGCGCTGCCCGGCTTCTTGGCTATCGTACCGCGCAGGAGGCGATCGGGAAGAAGTTTACCCAGTGGGGTTCGGAAGGCAAGATCATCGGCGTGGTCAAGGATTTCCATTTCAGAGGGCTGCAAACGGAGATCAAGCCATTCTTTCTCCGCGCCATACCGGCTAATACCGACCAGGTTTCGGTGAATGTGCGTTCGGCGCGTCTACCCGAGACGATCGCTGCGATCCAAAAGGTTTGGAGCCAGGTGATCCCTTACCGTCCCTTTGACTATTTTTTTGCAGATGAATACTTCGACAGGCAATATAGGACCGAGCAGCGTTTCGGGCGGCTTTTCCTGAATTTCGCGGTGCTTGCGATCCTGATCTCGTGTCTGGGTCTGCTTGGCTTAGCGTCTTATGCTACCCTGCAACGGACCAGGGAGATCGGTATCCGCAAGGTGCTGGGGGCGAGCGCTGCGGGGATCGTACAGTTGCTTTCGCGGGAGTTTTTGATACTCGTGCTGATCGCCTTTATGATCGCTACGCCGGTATGCTGGTGGCTGATGCATGGATGGCTGCATGATTTTTACTACCGCATCCGGCTTTCCTGGTGGATGTTCGGGCTGGGCGGTGGGATGGCGTTGATAATTGCATTGTTAACTATTTGTTTTCAAACGTTTAGAGCAGCTTTGGCGAACCCGGTGATCAGTTTGAGGAGCGAATAGTGAAAATTTTTCTTGGTGGAATCCAAATTAATTCTAATTTTGTCTAACGGTGTTAAATTATTTACGCCGGATAGGTCGAGATACGCAAATCAAAAATCCATCGGGAGGTGGGCGCCGGGAGGCGATAAAATCACATGGGGAGCAAGGAAAGAATTCATCGATTAAAGGAGCAGACCAGGGTCAGTATCCTGGACGCTGCATACGACATCGTGAAAGATGAAGGCTGGCAGGCGCTGAGCATGCGCAAGATCGCGGATAAGATAGAATATACCGCACCGATAATTTACGAGTATTACGCGAACAAGGAAGCGATATTATTGGAGCTGACAAAAAAGGGATTCATGCTTTTGTCAGCCAGAATGCAGGAGGCGAAGAACAAGCATACCGATCTGGCCGATCAGTTGGAGGCCATGTGGCTCGCTTACTGGAATTTCGCCTTCGAAGAAAAAGAATACTATCAGCTGATGTTCGGCGTAGAGATGAACTGTTGCATAATGGACGAGATCTTACCCGCCGGATCCACACCCTATGATATCGCCGCCGGGCCTATTGCCGAACTAATGGGCATCAGCGATCCCGAGGATGACCGGGTATGTACAAAATACTATACCTACTGGTCGATCATCCATGGTCTAATCTCCATAAACATCGTCCGGAAAGGAACTTCGGACGAGATAAACCGACAGATCTTAAAAGACGCCATCACCGGCATCACGAGATCGTTGAAAAACTAAAGACTGAAATTGAAGAACTTACCACCCCTGAATATTTCAGCCAGGCTCTAAGCCGCCGACCGTGCCTAAAAAACTTTCCTAACGATTGTCCTGTTCGACGAACTCTATTCGTCATATTAATGTGTATCCGATAAAATTTTTTTGCCCAATGATTTAACAGTGATAAAAAATTTAAACAAAAGCTCTTTTCATCCGTTTGATTTAACACCATTAAAAAATTTAATAAGGTTATGAGAAAGTATCTGGTATTTTCAGTCCTATTAGCAGCTGTCGCCCTCTATCTGACAGCCTGCAACCAGGCCCAGGGTACGCAGGCCGCTCCGCCGCCGCAGACCTTGCCTGTATTACCCATCAGTTCCGAAGCTGCAACCACCTACCAGGAGTTTTCCGCTTCCATAGAAGGCAAGACCAATGTAGAGATCCGTCCGCAGGTCAGCGGTTATCTCGATAAGATCTATGTGGAAGAAGGCGCTTATGTCGGCGCGGGTCAGCCGCTTTTCAAGATCAACGACCGGCCCTATAGCGCCCAGGTGCATAACACCACGGCTAATGTCGAGGCCGCCAAGGCCAACGAAGAAAAGGCCGCCATCGAAGTTCACAGGCTCCAGCCGCTGGTTCAGAACCATGTCGTCTCCGACGTGCAGCTGAAATCCGCACAAGCCGCATACGACGCCGCCAAGGCAGCCGTCGCCGAGGCAGAAGCCGAAGTCAGTAACGCGGATATCAACCTGGGCTATACGCTGATCAAGGCCCCGGTGAGCGGGTATATCGGCCGTATCCCCTTTAAAGTCGGCGCACTGGTAGGAAAAGGTGAGGCACAACCGCTGACGGTCGTCTCGGATATCAAGGAGGTGTACGCATATTTTGGGATGAGCGAAAGCGATTTCTTAAAATTCACCAATGAGGTTCCCGGCAAAACGATCAGTGAAAAGATCAAGGGGTTACCGCCTGTCGAACTCGAACTCGCCGATAAAAGCATCTATGGCTCCAAAGGCAAGATCGAGCTCATGGAAGGTCAGTTCGACCGGAACATCGGCGCCATCACGTTCCGGGCCGAGTTTCCGAATCCGGGCGGCCTACTGCGGTCCGGCATTACCGGTAAGGTGCGTATTCCCCAATCCAACAAGGGTCTTCTGCCCGTGCCCCAGACATCCACCTACGAAATACAGGATAAGATCTTTGTATACGTAGTCGGCGATAGCAACAAGGTTGTCGGCAAACAGCTGCACATCGTCGATAAAACCACTGACTATTATCTCGTGGACAAAGGTGTACAGGCTGGAGACAAGATCGTATTCGCGGGCATGGACCGGCTGACGGATGGGACGATGATCAGTCCGCAGCTATTATCTACGGACAGCCTGTTCAAGGTAATGCCATTGTAATCTATCGCCGCCGCCGGAGGCGGCGGCGATAACCAATTAATTTTATTATGCTAAAGAGATTTATTGAAAGACCGGTGTTATCAACGGTCGTGTCTATCATTTTGCTCATACTTGGCGGGTTGTCCATCTTTACCCTGCCCATCTCCCTCTTCCCGGATATTGCGCCGCCCAGCGTTGTGGTACAGGCGAATTATCCCGGCGCCAACGCCGAAGTCGTTGCGCGAAGCGTCGCCACCCCGCTGGAAGAGGCCATCAATGGCGTGGAGGGCATGACTTATATGACCTCCAACTCGAGCAACGACGGAAGCATGTTGCTTACGGTGTACTTCAAACAAGGGACCAATCCCGATATCGCGGCGGTGAACGTACAGAACCGGGTTTCCAAAGCTACGAGCCAGATACCGGCAGAAGTCGTACAGGCGGGTATCTCCACGCAGAAACAGCAGAACAGCATCATCATGTTCGTCGGCCTTTATTCAACCGACAGCAGTTATGATGAGACCTTTTTGCAGAACTATGCGAAGATCAACCTGATCCCCAGGATCCAGCGGATACCGGGTGTTGCGGATGCCCAACCTTTCGGCACCAAGGACTATTCCATGCGTATCTGGCTGAAGCCGGACCGGCTGGTGGCGAATAATCTCAGCCCCATCGAAGTGACCAACGCCATCAGGGACCAAAGTCTCGAGGCAGCGCCCGGCCGTCTCGGCCAGAGCAGCAAGGAGGTTTATGAATATGTGCTGAGATACAAGGGAAAGCTCAATAAGAACGAAGACTACGAGAATATTATCGTCAAGGCCAACAGCGATGGTTCCGTGGTCCGGTTGAAAGACGTCGCCCGGGTAGAATTCGGTTCGTACACGTACTCGTCGAACAGTACGCTGAACGGCCATCCTACAACCGGCATCGCCATCCAACAGCTGGCGGGCTCCAACGCCAATGACATCCTTACGGAAGCCGAGAAGCTGATAAAGAAGTTCGATGCCCAGCTGCCCAATGGGTTGCACACGACGATCATGTTCAACTCCAAGGAATTCCTGGATGCCTCGATCGAGCAGGTAAAACATACGCTGATAGAAGCCTTTATCCTGGTGTTTATCGTGGTATTCATTTTCCTGCAAGACTTCCGCTCCACGCTGATCCCGGCCATCGCCGTACCGGTGGCGATCATCGGCACCTTTTTCTTCCTACAGGTATTCGGGTTTACCATCAACCTGCTGACGCTGTTTGCGCTGGTGCTTGCGATAGGTATCGTGGTAGATGACGCCATTGTGGTCGTGGAAGCCGTGCATGCCAAAATGGAAAATACGGGATTGCCGGTGAAACAGGCTACGCTAAAGGCGATGAGTGAGATCTCCGGCGCCATCGTTTCGATAACGCTGGTCATGGCGGCCGTATTTATCCCGGTAGGATTCATGAAAGGCCCGACGGGTGTATTCTACCGCCAATTCGGCTATACGCTGGCTATCGCGATATTTATATCGGCCGTCAACGCGCTGACGCTTAGCCCCGCGCTTTGCGCCATCTTCCTCAAGGATCTTCATACGACCGACGAACACGGGAAAAGAAAAGGGTTTGGCGCCAGGTTCTTTGCCGCCTTCAATGCGGGATTCAAGACGATGACGGATAGATATATCGGCAGCCTTAGATTCCTGTTCCGTCACAAATGGATCACGGTAGCTGCGCTTATCGTCCTTGCCGGCAGCGCCTACATGATCATGCAAAGGACCCCCAGCGGTTTTATTCCGACAGAAGACCAGGGATTTATCCTGTATGCCGTGAATACGCCTCCCGGAAGCAGCCTGGACAAGACGCACAAGGCCGTTGCCGAGATCGACAGCATCATCAAGGCCTCGCCGGTTACGGACCGGAGGTATAATGTGGAAGGGTTGAACTTCATTACGAATGCCAATGCCTCTCCTTATGGCGCGGGCTTCGTGCGGATGAAACCGGTAGATGAACGGGGACCGGTAAAAGACATCAATACCATCAGCGCCATGCTGACGATGAAGGTCGCCCAGCAGGTGAAAGACGCACATGCCTTCTTCTTTACCTTCCCGACGATACAGGGTTTTGGGAACGTAGCCGGATTCGAGTTCGCCTTACAGGATCAGACCAATGGATCGATGGACCGGCTGAGCGCCATGTCCAATAAGTTCATCGGGGCGCTGATGCAAAGACCGGAGATCGCCTATGCCTTCACCACCTTTGCTTCGGGTAACCCGCAGTATATGATGGACGTGGACGATGACAAGGCCAAACAGATGGGCGTATCGGTCGCCGATCTGATGCAGACCATGCAGATCTACTATGGCAGCAGCTTCGTCAGCGATTTCAACCGGTTCGGCAAATATTACCGGGTGATGGCGCAGGCCGACATCCCTTACCGGAGTAACGAAGAGTCGCTCACGGGTATCTATGTCAAGAACAACCAGGGCCAGATGATCCCGGTGAATCAACTGATCACGTTGAAAAAAGTATATGGGCCGGAAACGGTGAGCCATAATAACCTGTACAATTCGGCAACGATCAACGGGGTGCCGAAGCCGGGCTATAGTACGGGTGATGCGATCAGGGCCATCGATGAAACGGCAGCTAAAATATTGCCGCGTGGATGGGGTTATGAATACACGGGTATCACCCGGGAAGAAAAGGCCGCGGGTTCGCAGATCATCTTCATTTTTATCCTGAGCCTGGTATTCATTTACTTCCTGCTGGCGGCGCAGTATGAAAGCTATATCCTGCCCTTTGCGATCGTCTTATCGATACCCGCCGGGGTTTTCGGGGTATTTCTCTTCCTGCAGATCTTCGGCATCGACAACAATATCTATGTCCAGGTGAGCCTGATCATGCTGGTGGGTTTGCTGGCCAAAAATGCGATCCTGATCACGGAGTATGCGGTACAAAGACGGCATGCCGGCATGAGCTTGTGGGATGCGGCGATGGAAGCGGCCAAGCTCCGGCTTCGTCCCATCCTGATGACATCGTTTGCCTTTATCGTAGGGCTGATGCCATTGATGCGCGCCAAGGGTGCAGCGGCGCTCGGCAACCGGAGCATCGGTACCGGCGCTGTCGGCGGGATGCTGACAGGGGTGATCCTGGGCGTCTTTATCGTACCGGTGCTGTTCATCATCTTCCAGTATTTGCAGGAAAAATGGATCGGCAGACGCGCTACGAGCGTAGATGCTCATCCGCAGCCGAAGAGCGGGCCCGGGCTGGCTACGCTGGCGGTACTGGCTATCGTGATGACGGTGGGGCTGCAGGCTTGTAAGGTCTCAAAAGACGTAGCGACGCCGGCGACGCAGCTGCCCACACAGTTCAGATCGGCAACGGGCACGGATTCGACAAGCATCGGAAGCCTTCCCTGGAAGAGCTTTTTCACCGACCCGGTATTGCAGAAGCTGATCGATAGCGCCATCGCCCGGAACTATGATATGCAGATCGCCTATCAGAATATCCGGTCGGCCCACCTGGTGCTGGGACAGTCGAAGCTGGGTTACTGGCCCGATGTCACGCTGAATGTAACGGCCAACCTGACGCGGCCGTCCGATAATAGCCTCAATGGGCTTTCCGCGCAGAGCTTTCTGCATTCGAAGTATCTCAACGATTACAATGCCAGCCTGGGTTTGTCGTGGGAGGCCGATATCTGGGGAAAGATCAAGAACCAAAAATCCAAGGCGCTGGCGGAGTATCTGCAGACGGCGGAAGCGAGGAAGGCCTTGCAGACGAATATCGTCTCGGGTGTCGCCGAAGGCTATTATAACCTGCTGATGCTGGACGCCCAGCTGGGCATCGCCAGGGATAACCTGGCGTTGAATGACAGTACGCTGCGGATCATCAGGCTGCAATTCGCTTCCGGCGATGTCACGGCCCTTGGAGTACAACAGGCCGAAGCGCAGGAGATGACGGCAGCAGAGCTGATCCCACAGATCCAGCAAAGCATCCTGTTGCAGGAAGATGCGCTGAGCATCCTGACGGGCAGTCTGCCGGATGGCATCGAGCGGGGCCGCACGCTGAACGAGGTACCGGTACGGGATACGCTTAATGCCGGGGTGCCTGCACAACTGCTGAGCCGCCGGCCCGATGTGCGGAGCTCGGAGCTGGCGCTGACGGCGGCCAATGCGAATGTCGGTATCAACAAGGCCGCGCTTTATCCCAGCATCGTGATCTCGCCCGAAGGCGGCTGGGATACTTATATCTTCAAGAACTGGTTCAACATCCCAGGTTCTTTGTTCGGAGCCGTTGTCGGCGGCGTCACGCAGCCGGTGTTCCAGCGTAAGAAGCTGAAGACGCAGTACCAGATCGCCGAAGTCGACCGTGAGAAAACGGTGATCCAGTTCAAGCAGTCGGTGCTGACGGCGGTTGGCGAGGTATCGGATGCGCTGGGCAGGATCTCGAAGCTCAAGGAACAGCGGGTCGTGGTGGCCAACCGGGTAGATACCCTGCAACAGGCCATTGTGAATGCCAACAGTCTCTTCCGGAATGGGATGGCCAACTACCTGGAGGTTATCACCGCCCAGAGCAATGTCTTACAGAGTCAATTGGAATTAGCATCTATAAAGAAAGGGCAGTTAAGCGCAGAAGTGGAATTATACAGAAGCCTCGGAGGAGGATGGAACTAGTAAAAAAAACGGGCTATGCCCGGTTTTTTTAGATAAAGGCGGCCGTTTGGCTGCCTTTTATTTTTTTCAGCCCGGTCGGCACGCCTGCATAGACCAGGTTGCCGCCGCCGTCGCCGGCTTCGGGGCCGAGATCGATGACCCAGTCTGCCGAACGGATCACATCGGTATTATGCTCGATGACGAGGATGGAATGTCCCTGTTCGATCAGTGCGTTGAATGATGCGAGCAGCTTACGGATATCATGAAAATGCAAGCCGGTGGTCGGCTCGTCGAAGATGAACAGGATATGCCCCTGCGACCGGCCTTTGCCCAAGAAGGAAGCGAGCTTTACCCGCTGCGCCTCGCCGCCGGAAAGGGTGTCGGAGGACTGACCCAGCTTGACATAGCCGAGGCCCACGTCGCTGAGCGGCTTTATCTTTTGCAGAATATCTTTTTCGTCCTTAAAGAATTCCAGCGCCTCGTCCACGCTCATCTCCAATATGTCGTATACATTCTTTTCGCGATAGGTGACTTCGAGGATCTCTTCCTTGAAGCGTTTGCCGTGACAGACCTCGCAGGTCAGATGAACGTCCGCGAGGAATTGCATTTCAACTACCTGTTCACCTTCCCCTTTGCAAGTGTCGCACCGACCGCCGTCGACATTAAACGAGAAGTGCTTTGGCTGGAAACCGCGCATCTTGCTCAGCGGCTGGCGGGAGTAAAGATCACGGATCTCGTCCCAGGCCTTGATATAGGTGACGGGGTTGCTGCGGGAGGATTTGCCGATGGGGTTCTGGTCGACCAGCTCGATCTGGGAGATGTTGTCGATGTCACCCTTGATCGCCTTGTGCAGACCGACCTTGTCGCCGGGTTCGCCTTTGAGCTTCTGCAATGCGGGATACAGGATCTGCTTTACCAGGGTGGTCTTGCCACTGCCGCTGACGCCGCTGACGACGGTGAGAATACCGAGGGGGAACTCTACTGTCAGGTCCTTTAGATTATTTTGTCTGGCGCCCTCGAGGATTAGCGAGCGGGTCCATTTTCTTACGCTGGCGGGCGGGGTGATCCTGAGCTCGCCTTTCAGGTATTTGCCGGTGAGGCTGTCTTCGTCGTTGACCAGGATGTCATAGTTTCCGGCGGCCACCACCTCTCCGCCGAGATGCGAGGCCAGGGGGCCCATGTCGATGATATAGTCAGCTTCCCGCATCATCATCTCATCGTGTTCCACTACGACGACGGTATTTCCAAGATCGCGAAGTTCCTTGAGCACCCGGATGAGCTTTTGTGTATCCCGCGAATGCAATCCGATCGATGGTTCGTCGAGGATGTACAGCGAGTTGGTGAGGTTGCTGCCGAGGCTCCGCGTAAGCTGGATGCGCTGGCTTTCGCCGCCGCTGAGGCTGTTGGCGAGACGGGCCAGGGTAAGATAGCCGAGGCCTACATCCAGGAGCGTGCCCAGCCGGTGCCGGATCTCGATGAGAATTCGTTTGCCAATGGCGCGTTCGTGGCTTTGGAGTTCGAGATTGTCGAACCACTGAACGAGATCTTTGACGGGCATGTCGCATAGTTCGCCTATATGCCTGCCGCCGATCTTGATGTACAGCGCTTCTTTGCGGAGGCGGTAGCCCTGGCAATCCGGGCAGGCGGTGCGGCCGCGATAGCGGGAAAGCAGCACGCGATATTGCACCTTATATAGGTTGCGTTCGACTTCGGCAAAGAAGTCGTTGATACCATGCGCATGCTCGTTGCCTTCCCAGAGCGTTTTATATTGCTGGCTGGTGAGATCGATCACCGGCTTATGGATGGGGAAATCGAATTTTTTTGCGGCTTTGACGAACTGGTCTTTCCACCAGACGAGTTTCTCGCCTTTCCATGGCGCTACGGCGCCTTCATAGACACTGAGCCTTTTATCCGGGATCACGAGATCGGCGTCGATGCCCAGGACCTGGCTGAAACCTTCACAGGTGGGACATGCGCCAAAGGGATTATTAAAAGAAAAAAGATTGGGGACCGGTTCTTCAAAGGTGAGGCCGTCGAGCTCGAAGCGATTGGAGAACGATAGGTTTTTGGAGCCGTTGACCTCCAGCTGCATTTCGCCCTCGCCTTCATAAAAGGCGGTGCCTACCGAGTCGGCGATCCGGTGGAGATCGTCTTCGTCGAAGGCTTTGGCCACCAGCCGATCGATAAGGATGCTGACGCCGGGCGTCTGAATGGCCGGGCCGCGGGAGTCCGAGCCTTTTGCCGGGTTTTTGGGCTCGGCTGGACTGGGTAATTTGGCTTTCAAAGCCTTATCCTCCATTTCGAGCAGGTCTTCGATCCTCAGTGTCTCGCCGGTCGTATTCTTTGCCGGGATATAGAGGCGGGAAAAGCCCTTTTGAAGGAGGATGTTCAGCTCTTCGCGGGTATCGCGGTTACGATGTTGCCGAAAGGCGGTGAGCAGCAGGACCTTGTCGCCGGGAGCCAGGGATGAGATGGCATTGACCACATCCGTGACGTCGTCCTTTTTTACGATCCGGCCGGAGATGGGGCTATAGGTCTTGCCGACGCGGGCAAAGAGAAGCCGGAGATAGTCGTAAATCTCCGTCATACTGCCTACGGTAGAACGAGGCGTGCGGGTGATGACCTTTTGTTCGATGGCGATGGCCGGGCATAGGCCTTTAATATAGTCGACGTCCGGCTTGTCCATACGGGCCATGAATTGCCGGGCATAGGCGCTGAGACTTTCGGCATAGCGGCGCTGGCCTTCGGCAAAGAGGGTGTCGATGGTCAGGGATGATTTTCCCGAGCCGGAGACGCCCGTGACCACCACCAGTTTATTCCTGGGGATGGAAACGTCGATGTTTTTCAGGTTATGGACCCTCGCACCTTTAATATATATAGCATCCGAGCCGGAGGCGGTATTGCCGGGCTGGCCAGAAGAAGCGATAGATTGTTTTTTTGATTTTGTCTTACCTGCGGAAGTACCCATATAATAAGAACAAATTTACTTGAAAAAGGATAATTTTTGCCAAAAAAATTAGGAGCGGGAGGTGTTTAGCTGTTTCTCGAAAACAGGGTCCGCGATAGGACAAAATAAGTAGTACCCTTACTGGTTCCTCGGGGGCTTGTAGAATTAAAAAACAAAAAATTTCCCAAAATGTAGATTATTCCAAAAATTGTATATCTTTAAACCCTATTAGTACAAACAAGTTTTTTTTGTACACAATTGGTCAGAGAGTGTTGATAAGATTAGTGAGCTGGGGACAGACATTATTTTTTAAGTAAATAAGCGTTGCCTATTGATTGAGCACTTCTACACAGAAAAACCGAACCATCTTTAAAATCCAAAATATATCCTATCACCTTTAAAACCCGTAGAAGTTTATGACATTGCTACGCAAAAAAACTGACCACGAACTTATTCACCAATTTAGGGACGGAGATTTACATGCTTTGGAAGCATTGATCGTTCGTCATAAGGATAAGTTGTACACTTCCATCCTTTTCCTCGTTAAGGACAAGTATCTTGCCGAGGACATTTTCCAGGACGTATTGATCAAGATCATCGACACCATCCGTGGCGGCCGTTACACGGAAGAAGGTAAATTCCTTCCCTGGGCGATGCGTATCGCGCACAATCTGTGTGTAGATCATTTCCGGAAGGTCAAGAGGACCCCTGCCATCAAGACGAGCGATGACCGGGACATTTTCGAAGTGATCCATTTCACGGAAGAAGGCGCCGACACCAAGATGATGAAACGCCAGAGCCACGACAGGGTTCGCCAGATGCTGGATCTCTTGCCGGAAGACCAGCGCGAAGTGATCATCCTGCGTCACTATGCCGATCTTTCCTTTAAGGAGATTGCCGCATTGACGAATTGCAGTATCAATACCGCACTTGGCCGCATGCGTTATGGTCTGATCAACCTGCGCAAAATGATGACCGAAAAAAAGATCGCCTTGTAATGATTTTTACTCTGTGAAGGATTTAAAAGATGGTAGTCCATACGCAGGTACGAAGAATACGATGGACGCGTTTTTTTAATGTATCTTTAACTACCTTTGGGTACGGGGAACGGACAGAACCGCTAACTTCAATGTTGTGAAAAGATCGATTAAAAAAAGATATTGAGGGGTTCCTGCTCGAAAGAGCAGGGACCTTTTTACTTATAAAAGTTCTCGCAAGTTCTTGTCATTTCGGTCCTCCATCTGGTGTTAAGCACTTGCCCTTAGTCTTGCCGGAAGGCCGGGCCGAAATGACGCCTAATTAACAGATGCCTCTGCATCGCACGGATAAGCAGCCCAATGGTTGGGGTGTGAAGTTCCGGAGAAATTAAAAGGCCGCCTCTAAAAAGAGATGGCCTTTTCTTATTATCTATGGTGCGGATCTACCTTTCTGACAAAGGCATGTCTCGTGACGTTGCACCTGCATTTATTTTTAACAATGGGATGATGGATGATCAGCGGCCGCGCATAAAACGGGAGATCAGCGGCCAGCGGTTTTTGCCTCCGAAGCTTTGAAGGCGTCGAGACCGCACGACAGCCATTGGGCATAGGCCTGTGGGTCCGGGGTATAGCCTACGGGTTTCGTTAGTAATTTTTCATCTGGACTGATCAGCACATAAAAAGGTTGGGAAGC
>DASZOW010000698.1:0-8150 GCA_035550615.1 Puia sp. | reverse complement strand
CGCTCAGCTGTTTGTTGAACATCAACAACGCCTGGTAATCATTGTTGATATTGTGTTGTTCCAGGTTGCCGTATGAACCCTGAGGCGTCTGCTTACCCCCAAGCTCGCGGTACTGCCAGGAACTCAGAAAATTCATATCCGTAGCGCCTTGCAGCCGCAAGCTCAGCGACGAGCTAAGCCTGCTTATAGCGGACAGCCCGCCGATCACCCTGTTGTGCGTATCCTCGTTCTTATCTTCATTAAGCGACCAGTAAGGATTCTCGAAACTACTGGTACTGCCTAAGGCAATGGAATTACCGGTCAGCGGGTCCACATACGGATTCAGTGCGCTGATATTGAAACTACGCGGCATATACACATAAGCAGCCATAGGACTGGCCGGATCCAGGTTCCGCACCGTCCGGTCCCTGGTATCCTGGTTCGTAAAAAGCACCCAGGTGTTCAGCGTCAGCCAGTTGATCTTCCGCGTCCCACTCAGGCTCACGGTGTTCCGCTTGATGAGATTCTGATTCTCGAGGACATCGTTGCTGTAAAGATTGGTATAAGATAACCGGAAAGAGCCGTTGGCATCCCCCTTACTGATGCTCAGGTTCGAAGTATTGGTGATGCTTGTCTTATAAAAGGAGGTGATATTGCTGGGCTGCGGGAGGTAGCCGCCGGGAATCGGCTGGCCGGCAAAATTATCGAACGGCTGCCCCAGCATCGGCATACCCCAGGTGCTGCCGCTGGTACCCATCCGCACCGCACCGGTTCCCGGAACAATATTATTGCCATTGGTAACAAGCGACCCGTTGCCCCCCTCTCCATATTCATTCTGATATTTGGGGAACTCGCTGATGGTATTCCACATGGTATTCTGGTCCAGCGAGATGCCCAGCGTCCTGTCGCCGGTCTTGCCCTTCTTGGTCGTGACAAGGATAGCCCCGTTTGCGGCACGGCTGCCGTAAAGTGCTGCGGCATTGGGGCCTTTGAGCACTTCGATAGAGGCGATGTCGTCGGGGTTCAGATCGGCAGCGCCATTGCCATAGTCGAGATTATCGCCACGGCCATCGCCCATATCGTTTTGAATAGGCACGCCATCGACGACCCAGAGCGGCTGGTTATTGCCGGTGATGGAGTTCTCGCCGCGGATGACGACCCGCGTGGATGACCCGGGCTGGCCCGTGGTTGTCACCTGTAACCCCGCCACTTTGCCGGCTAACGCATCGGTGATGTTGACGTCGCGCGCTTCGGTGATCCGGTTGGGATCCACGGATTGCGTGGAATAGCCTATGGATTTCTGGCGTTTGGTAAGGCCGAGCGCGGAAACTACGATGACATCCTTCATGTCCCGGGCCGAAGTGGCAAGGACAATATGAAGATCGACCTTCCCATTGATCGGGACGTCCTGCGTGGTATAACCTACCATCGAGACAACCAATACGCCATTTTTGACGTCTTCCACATTGATCAGGAAACTTCCATCGGACCTGCTAATGGCAGATGCCGTTTTCCCTTTTAATAAAATGGTAACGCCTTCGAGGGGCTCTCCCTTTTCATCGGCCACGACCCCCCGGATGGGGATCTTCTGACCGTAGGCGAAGGCGACAATGAAAATGCTTGTTGTTAGGAGGACTAGCAATCGTTTCACAGCCGTTAGTTTTTAATTATAAATGAGGCATGAAACTACCGCCGGGATGATAATAATTGATTAATGAAAGATTAATGGATGGATGCCTTCCTAAAAATTTACTAAGTTTGGCTGGAATGTGGCCATTTTCGAAACCGACTGCTATGCCCAACGGGAAAACAAGAATATACGCATTGCGTTTATTGTACATAATTCTCATTTCCCCGCTGTTCGCCCCGTTCGCCTCCTTCGGCCAGACCGGGACCGCCACTTTCCCCGGCCAGATCGGCCAGACCGCCGCCGCCTCCTATGGACTCGGCTTCTATAACAACGAAACGGTCCAGGACGGCCGGACAAGCCTCGACCTCTCCCCCGACGCCCCCTTTGCATTCCACACCAATACCGTCGACCTCAGCTTCGATCTGTCGTTTTTGCCGGGCCACAATAATTTCTTCGGCTATATCCTCCGGCTGATCCGCAACAACACGCAAAATATCGATCTCCTCTATGACAAGGTCGCACTCGCAGCCGGGCATTTCCGGATGGTCGCGGGAGATAACCCGCCGTTCGCCTCCTTCACCCTCGACACCAACCACCTTTTCAATACCTGGAACACCGTCCACCTGACCATCGACGCCGCACAGGACCGGCTGACCCTGCGCATTGGCAAAGAAGTCTTTGTGCAAAACGGTCTGCACCTGTCGCGCGACGATAGTTTCCGCATCTGCTTCGGGGCCTGCCCCGTACAGCAATTCAAGACCACCGACGTTCCGCCTATGAAGATCAGGGATATCCGGATCACGGATGGGCGCACGGCCCTATATTATTGGCCGTTGAACGAGGAAAAAGGCGTCACCGCATCGGAAACCGTGGCAGGTAGAAATGGAGTGGCAGCCAACCCGCGCTGGATCCGCAGCACTCATTACGAATGGAAACCGCTGGACAGCCTGGTGATAGACGGGGCCGCCAGCTGTGCCTTCGACTCGCGGGATGGAGTGCTCTACCTGGTCGGGCGCGACTCGCTGACGCTTTATAACCTTATCTCCGGTACCCGCCAGGCGCTGCCCTACGCATCGGGCAGACAGGACCTGCTCGTCGGCAATCAAAGTGTTTTCGATCCCTATGATCGGAGATTATACAACCTCTATCCCGACCAGCAGTTGGTTGCTAATTTCAACCTGACCACCCTGAGGTGGGACCAGCGATACCAACCCGGCGACATCAACTTCTGGCATGCCAATAAGTTCTGCACGCCGCTCGACAGCTCCATATATATATTGAATGGATATGGGCACATGCTATACCGGAATTCTATTTTCCGGTATCACCTTCCAACTCATAGCTGGGAAAGCATCACGCCAAAAGGCGACTCCCTCGTTCCCCGCTATCTCGCCGCGGCCGGCGAGACGGACCGTGGCGACACCGTTTATCTGATCGGCGGTTATGGCAGCGCCAGCGGCCAGCAGATCCTGAGCCCTCATAATCTCTATGACCTGATGCGCTATGACGTCCGTACCCGCACATTCAAACGGCTGTTCAGGCTCCCCCATCCTACGGAAGCGTTCGCATTTGCAAACTCGCTGGTCATCGATCGGAAAAAGCGGTCATACTATGGTCTGATATTCAATAATGGCAGGTACTACACCGATCTGCAGATGATCCGCGGATCATTGGATAGTCCCGGCTATCAGCCGGTGGGCGATAAGATCCCCTATCCATTCCATGACATCGAATCCTTCTCCGATCTCTATTATAGCCCTGCTGCCAACAGGTTCCTGGCAGTGGTGCTATTCACCGACAGCAGCCGCTCCCGGCCGCTGCACACGATGGTCCACCTGTATTCGCTGGACGGGCCTCCCGAGCCTTATGTTGCGGAAACAACAACCACCGCCCCCGCCGGGAAACACGCCTGGTTTATCTGGCTCGGCCTAACCGCGCTGGTCATCGGCGCCGTCGCCGCCACCCGCTATCGCCGCTCCCGTTTCATGCATCACGCCGCCGAAAGCCAACCACCCGCTCCCGCTCCGGCCAACCCATTCAACATACCAGCCCCCACGGCCGTCCCGGCCGCAACGCCTTCCACAACCACGGCCACGGCCGCCTCAAGCCATCTCAATTTACCGGCCACGGCCATTTATCTCAACCCACCCCCTACCAGCGCCGCCATCTTCCTCTTCGGCGAAATGCAAGTCTTCGACAAGGACGGCAACGACCTTACCCGCCAATTCTCGCCGCTGCTCAAACAGCTTTTCCTGCTCATCATTTTACATTCCTTAAAGAACAACCGCGGCATCAGCTCGGAAAAGCTCAACGAGATCCTTTGGTTCGACAAGGACGAGAAAAGCGCAAGAAATAATCGCTCGGTGAATATCGCAAAACTAAAGGCCCTGCTGGATAAGACGGGCGGATGCAACCTCGGCAAGGAAACGGGCTACTGGAAGATCGATATCGATCCGGCGATGGTCCGCGTCGACTATCTCGAATATCTGGCGATCGTCCAAAACAGGGAGACCGTGGATAAGCAAGCGATCGAAGTGCTCATCGACATTACCCGGCGCGGCAGCCTGCTGAGCGATGTCGAATACCCCTGGCTGGACCCCTTTAAGTCGGATACCTCCAACCATGTCATCGACACCTATCTGCATTTTGCGCGAAAAAATCCTGCTGATCCGGAATTCATGATCTGCCTGGCAGACTATATCTTCCACTTCGATGCCGTCAATGAAGATGCGATGATCATCAAATGTAGGGCGCTCGCCGCGCTGGGCAAACACTCGCTGGCCCGCAATACCTACGACGCGTTCCAAAAGGAATACAAACACCTCTATGGCGAGGACTTCGAACGCGATTTTCACAGCGTGTTACAAGAGTAGGCGGCATTCCGCCGCCCCGACCCCTAAGGCCGCTCGAACGAAGAATCCAGCTGCTTCAAAAAATCCGGCTGACTACAGGTAAACCTCCCCGTAATGCCACCCTTGACAATAAAATGATTCCAACCCTGCCGCAGCCGCAACGCCCGGCCACTCACCACCGGCTCGTCATTCAACCACACCTCCCCGCCGGCAAAAGATAAATTCACCACCGGAATATTCGGCTCGCTCAGCAGATCGTCCAGCGACCGCGGGCTCAGCACCCAAAACTCGCGCGCGCCATTAAGCGCCAGCTTCCCGTCGGCCTGCAGAGGCTTACCTCTGGCAATACTGTCGCCAACCACAACCCCCAGATTCCGAAACAGCAACCGCACAACCCGAGCCGCCTTATCCACACGAGGCGAAACGGGCAGCGTACTCACCACAACCCTGCCCCTTCCCATCGGTATCACCACCAATACCGCACCCGGCGCCTTCGTCTCCAGCTCGGATCGCACCACCATGGCGGTCTTCGCATACTCGGGTTGTTTATTCCATTTCAACCAATCGGTATTACATGCCTGCAAGACTACCCGGCCGCGGTCCACCAATGGACCACCCAGCGTATAGTCCACGATCTCCGGTGGCCGCATCTCGGAGAAGTAAAGATCGGCGGCCGTGATCCCCGCAGTAATGTTGTTCTCTCCCACCGGCAACAGCGAAGACACCCTTCGAGGATATAGTTCCAGCCTCTCCGGCAATACCTTGTTCAACCCCTTAAGCATCTCCGGCCGCACGCCCCATACTACGGCGGTTCCGCCGGAAGCCGTTACCTGACGAATTTTCCCTGGGTCGCCAACGCTATCTATAAATGTTACCTCCCTCGATAACCCCGCATCCCTTATGGCATCGAACAACGGCCAGGTGCGATAAAGCGGCAGACGCGGATCATATCCCGGATTCAGGGTCGTACAATAAGGGCCCAGCCGCTCCGGCTGCACGCCCGGCTCACCTTCCTTGAAATGGGTAAAATAAACGCCGTCCTCCAAAGTGGGCGGTCTCGTAGTATCCCTGAGTCCAAGCGGCAGAGGCCGCAGGCCATACCAAACGAGATTGAAGACGCTCCGGTAGATGGCGTTCCGCTCCCGCTGCGCCATCAGCGACGTATATGACGACGACGCGACACCTTCCATGCGGCCGAGGAACGACTCGTACGCCCTGTCCCCATTGGTCTGCGCCACCTGCTCCGGCGTCCCGTAATAGGCATTCCCCGCTTCGCCCACACCCCAGGGCTTGCCGCTCTTCTGCGCCCTGTTCATCGCATCTACACCGCCATAGTGCACAATATATACAGGGAACCGCCCACCGCCATCGTCTTCTCCATCCGCGGATATCCATTGCCGTGTGGGGTCGAGGTCGCGGCATATCCCGACCCATTCTGAATCATATTTTAATAAGGTATCCGCCATCCCCGGCGGATTGTGAAAGACATTGCGGACCACCGGCATGATCTCGTTGGAAACACTCCACCCAAAAACGGCCGGATGGTTCCGGTCTCTAAGGATCAGCTCGCTCAAATGTCGCTTGCTGTCCTGCCAATAAGCGGGGTCATCCAGTTTAGGCCCACCATCGCTCGCCCACATGGCGGTTTCATCCAGCACCAGGATGCCCATCTCATCGGCCACATCGAGATAGAAGGATGGATAAGGCTCCGCATGTAACCTGACGGCATTCAATCCGGCATCGCGCATCGCCCGGTACCACGCCTCCGCATAACGGCGCGTCATCTGCGGGATACCGAGAAAATGCCAGGAGTCGCCCCGCATGACTATCGGCTTTCCGTTCAACAGGACCTGTTTGCCCCGCAAACTTACCTGTCTCCACCCAAACCGGGTGGACTTTACATCGACCACATTCCCATGGCCGCGCACATTGACGGCCAGCTCATATAAATTCGGTGTCTCGGTCGACCAAAACCGAAGTCTCCCCCTGACCGCCGCCGACAACATCACCTTCGCCTCGCCATGCGCCGGTATTCGAACCATCCGCGCAGCCAACCGAAGTCCCCCCGCATCCCGGCTAACGGCAGCATCCCCGCTAACGGAAGCATCCGGCTCGACGTCGGCATCCACGGAAACCGTTGTCTCCACATCTCCCTGATTCACCAGCGACACCTCGGCGCCCAGCGTATCGGCATCTACCCGCGGTTGCACAAACACCCGAGAAACATGCACCTCCGGCAACGCCACGACAAACACATCCTGCCAGATGCCCGCGATATGCTGCCCCCAGAAGGAACCGGCCTGATAGGTCCGCCGGCCATAGTTACCACGTTTGTCGAAAAGCGAAGCCTTCCGCACACCCACACATACTTCATTGTCTTCGCCCGGCCGCACTGCAGCCGTTATATCTATATCAAAGGGCAGGAAGATCCCAAAATGTTCCCCCACCGCTTTCCCATTCACCACCACCTGCGCATCCCCCGCCACCGCCTCGAAATGCAGCTGGATCCGGCGGCCTTTCCAACCGGCGGGAACAAAGAACTTCTTCCGCAGCCAACCCATCTTGCATTTTTCCCATGCCGCGGGATAACTCGGATAACACCGGAAATCACCGCCCTCTCCATTCCTGTCTGCAAAACTGTTCACATTCCATGGCGAAGGAATGCGGATCGGCGTCTTATCCCATCCACTCTCGCCCGCCGCTCCAAGCGCCGGCGCCGGATCGATGCCTTCCTTAAATCCCGCGGGCAACGCCACAGGCTCGAACTGCCAAAGCCCATCGAGACAAATGTCATCGCGATACGGCTTCTCACCTTCCCTGACATACATTGGCGAAGGGGCAAATACTCCTGGATACTCCGTTCGCCGACCGTTGGTACCGGGCGGCGGTGCAGAAAGCGGAGGAGGAGGCGCCGCATCGGCCGCTTCCGCTTCGGCCGTTTTCCCTTCGGCCGTTTCCCCTTCGGCCGCTTCCGTCGAGGGCTCTATGCTAACGCCCCCCGAGATCCTTGCTTTCTTCCATTCCTCCGGAGACGACCACCCGGCCAGTTCGCCGTCCTTACCGCCGAGCACCACGGTCTGCACCGTCGGCGTCTCCCCCCATCCTGTAGCGGCAAGCGAGATCCTGATCCTCACCCGGTTGCCTTTTAGACCCTGCGGGCCTCTCGATCCCTGTAAAGCAACCTGTTGCTCACCGTCTTTTAGTGCGATCGTTTTGGTGGCCAACGGCCGGTGATCCGCCCCCTGGGTTTCAATGGTAAGCGCAACCTTGTCTTTGAGCGGTACACGTGCAGTGTAACGCAGCGTAGAAACATCGGAAGATATCTCGCGCCATTCGCTAACGACCTCTCCACGACGAAGCCCATCGATGCCTTTTTCGGCAAGTGCTTTTATGCTCCCGGGGGAAAGACAGTCGCCTGCAACGAGCACATCATCCATGGCAAAGACGCCATGGCCAAACCTCGGCGCGCTGCCGATCATCTCTAGCTGCCCCGCATATGCCTGCTGGCCTGCGCTCGTATCCAGCCGGCCATCGATATACAACGAGCCTCTGCTTTTCTCTGCATCGTATGTGTAGGCAAGATGCACCCAGCGCCCTGCCGGCACCCTGGCGCGGCCCTTGACATCCCGGTTTAAAAAAGAGGAGAACAACGTTCCATTTTGCACCCCCGCCGCAAGCACGGTGCCTGT
>DASZOW010000697.1:0-2676 GCA_035550615.1 Puia sp. | reverse complement strand
CCCAGCTCCACCCGCGCGACATCGCTCAGCCGCACGATGCCCGAGCTGTCCTCGCGCAGGATGACGTCCCGGAAGTCCTTCTCGGTCGTAAGCCGCCCCAGGGTCTTGATGGTCAATTCCGTATTATTCCCGTAGATCTTCCCCGGCGGCAGCTCCACGTTCTCGCTGCTCATCGCCGTGGCAATATCGTTGAAGGCAATGCCATAAGCATTCATCTTGTCCTGGTCCAGCCAGATACGCATCGAATAGGTCTTGTCGCCAAAAACGTTGACGGCGCTCACCTGGTCGATGGTCTGCAGCTGCTGTTGCAGCACATTCTCCGCATAATCGCTCAGCTCCATCAGGCTCTTGGTCCGGCTCTGTACGGCCAGGATCAGGATGTAATCGCTGTTGGCGTCGGACTTGGTGACCACCGGCGGCGCATCGATATCCAGCGGCAACGAGCGTTCGGCATGCCCTACCTTATCGCGCACATCGCTGGCGGCGGCTTCAAGGTCTACACCCAAATTGAATTCGACGGTGATATAGCTGCTGCCCAGCGTGCTCGTGGATGAGATGGTGCGGATACCGGGAATGCCGTTGATATTCTTTTCCAGCGGCTCGGTGATCTGGTTCTCGATGAGATCCGGGTTGGCCCCGGTATAGCTGGTCTGCACCGTGATGATCGGCGGATCGATGGCGGGATAGTCCCGCACCGCGAGAAAGTTATACCCTACCACCCCGAACAGGACGAGCATCAGGTTCATCACCGTGGCCAGGACCGGCCGTTTTAGCGAAAGTTCGGAGATATTCATGTGTAGTTGGAAGTTGGAGGTCTCAGATCAGAAAATGCTTATTTGGCTTCGGCTTCGCTGGTGTCGAGCGTTTTGACGGCGCGGATCGTCACGGGCGCATCGGGACGCGCAAACAGCACCCCGGTAACGACGACCGTGTCGCCGGTGGCCAGCCCCTTCGTGACCTCGATATTATCGGCTTCGCGGATGCCCGTTTCGACATTGACGACCCTGGCCCTGCCGCCTTTGACCACGATCACCTGGTTGTCCCGGTCTTCGGGAATAATGCAGTTCGTGGGCACCATGATCGATCGTTTCTCAGAACCGGCATTGATGAATACTTTGACAAAGCTGCCGGGATGCGCCAGCCCCAGCCCATCCTTGAGCAAGGCCCTGACCTTGAGATTGCGGCTGGCGGTATTCACCTGCGGCTCGGTAGCTACGACGAGACCCTTCCGCCGCGCATTATTCAGCGCATCGAGCTGCACATCCACCAGTAATCCGGGCCGGATCACCGTCGCATACTGCTCGGGAACGGTAAAATCGATCTTGATCCGATCCAGCTGCTGCACCGTGGCGATGATCGTCGCCGGCGTCACATAGGCGCCCGGACTGACCTGCCGCAAACCGACAACCCCATCGAATGGCGCCCGGATGACGGTCTTATCCAGCTCGGCCTGTGTATAATCGATATCGGCCTTGGTGCTGTTGACATTACTTACGGCAAGATCATAATCGGCCTGATTGATTCCGTTGATATCCAGAAGTTTGTGTGCCCTCTCCTCAGTTTTTTGATAAAGTTCGAGCTGGGCTTTGGCTTTCTCCAGCGTAGCTTGCAGATCGGCATCGTTGATCCGGGCAATGACCGTCCCTTTGGTCACCCTGGCGCCTTCGGGAACGTTCAAATAGACGATGTGTCCGCTGATCTCGGGATGAAGCTCCACATACTCGGCCGCCATGACGCTACCGTTCGCCTCCACCTGGTTGCTGATCGGGCGCGGCTTCGCCACGATGACATCCATAAGGGTCGCCTCCGATCCCTTTTTATGGTTCGTTTCTGCCGCGGCGGGACGTTCATTGCAGGCGAATAGGGAAAAAAGGCTAAAGGACAATAGCAACAGCGCGCAGGAACCCCCTGCCGGGTAGGTTAGCGTTGAACGGGCCATTAGTAGATCAGTTTTACGATTCAGGCGGGATGGCCCGCTTGAAGTGCGCAAAGATAATGGAAATGACGTCGTTCATCCGTCCGATTATCCTTTCTGTCCTCCGATTAAAAAATTGTAACTTGTCCCATGGAAACATGGACACTCCGCGTCACCGCCATCCATCCTGAAGCCCTCGATACAAAAACATTCTTCCTCCAACGCGTCGACGGCGGCCCCTTTCTGTACCAGGCGGGTCAATTCCTCACCTTGCTGTTTACCTTCCATGATCATGAACTTCGGCGAAGCTATTCTTTTAGCACCACACCCGGCGTCGATCCCATTCCCGCCATTACCGTCAAACGTATTCCCAACGGCGAGATCTCGCGTCATCTGCTCGATCATGTACAGCCAGGCGATACGCTCACCGCTCTACCCCCCGCAGGCAGATTCGTCCTCCCCTCGCGGCAACCCGGCCCCTCGCCCGGATCACTCAGTCCCGTGCGCGAATCACCCGGCCCCTTGCCCGAACGAGCCGACCTTCCTCCCGAGCAATTCCATCTCTGCATGATCGCCGCCGGCAGCGGCCTTGTACCCATCTTCTCGCTGATAAAACACGCGCTCGTCCAGCAAACGACCGAGGAGATCTCTTTATCCCACCCGCCGCCCCCACCGATCACCCTGATCACCCAACCGCACGAACCTGCCTCTACCCCCGTCCGTCAGGCACTGACAACCCTCCAGGCCACCTATGGCCCCTC
>DASZOW010000696.1:0-10109 GCA_035550615.1 Puia sp. | reverse complement strand
ATCAGCGGGCGGTGCCGGAGGACATCGCGCTGGGTCTTGCGGGGCAGCTGCGGCATTCGCGCGCGTGGGCGGCCTTACCGGGAAATGCTAAAAACCCGGATTATTGGGAAGGAGGTTGGGATTGACATCCGTCTCCTGCTTCGGCAACGGGAAAAGCAACTGGCTCGCGGTGAACGTGGCACCCCAGACGGTCTTATGGCCGATGAAGTCGTCCCAGGCGCCGGTGACATCGTTATGCACCTTCCGGGTGCGGAGCATGTCGAACCACATCTTGTTCTCAAAGGCCAGTTCCCAGTACCGCTCGAGCCAGACCTCGTGCTCGAAATCGTCCTGCGACATCGCGGCAATGGGAGGAAGCTGGGCGCGGGCGCGGATCGCATTCACATAAGCGATGGCGTCGCTGTTGGGGCCGCCCTCGGCACGGTTCGACGCCTCGGCATACATCAGGTACACATCGGCCAGCCGATAGAGGGTATAATTGAGATCGGATTTGGCCGTGCCCCTCACCGCCACGGAATCGAACCATTTATAAATATAATGGGCCTTGAAGGTCACCGGCGCGCCCGTGGCGATACCCGGATACGTCGTATAATAGAACTGCTTTTCCTGCACCCGCCGATCCCCGGCCGGATAAGAAGCGATGAACTGATCCGTGGGATACACCGACCCATACTCATCGGAATATTTCGAGATGCCGGAATAGTTGGGGATCGTCAGGGCAGTCATGGGATTATTGACATTGGCGCCGGCGGAATACTGCACCTGCAGAATGAAACCGCCTTTGTTCTTATTCGCCGGCTTGATCATATCGGTATAGTTTGGAAAAAGGGAATAACCGCCATTGTCGATCACGGCCTTGCTGCGCTGCGCCGACATGGCATAATACTGCGACCCGCCATTGATCGCCGCCCCCGCATACGTGAGATAGACATCCGCCAGGATCGCTTCGACCGCACCCTTTGACACAAGCCCGGTATTGTCCTGCCACGGCAGCGAAGAAGCCTCCGCCGTCAACAGATCGGGTATGATGATACTGTCATAGATATCCCTGGCCGGCGTGCGCGACAGCTTGAGGTCGAGACTGGCCGGCGTCGAGGTCACTTTGGGCACGGCGCCATACATCCGCACGAGAAAGAAATAATACAAAGCACGTAAGGCATGCGCCTCCGCCAGCATATTCGTCCTCGCGGAATCGGTAAGCCCCCCGGCATCGATCGTCGGGATCGTCCGGATGGCCAGATTACACGCGCCGATACCGAGATACATCTGCTGCCACCAGGTATCGACATAAAAAGCGGTATTGTTGTACGTCAGGGTCTGAAAGCTGATAAACCCGGTCTGCCCGAGATCGCTGTTCGACTTGCCCGTCATGAACTCCATCAAATTCCACGTATTGCCGCCGTAAGAAGCGGGCTGCCCCGTAAGCATACCACTCAAATTGGCATAGCAACCATTGGCCAGCGCGCGAGCGACCTTGGAACTGGACACATTCGACCCAGGCTGCAGGAAGTTCGTCGGATGCTCCTGAAGGAATTTTTTGCAGGACATTCCCATCATCAAAAGGAGGATTACTCCGGTATACTTAATTGTCAATTTCATAGCCATAATGTTTTGTTGGTTACAATCCCACCGACACGCCAAAATTCCAGATCCTGGGCCGGGGATAGGAGAAGAAGTCGAGGTTTTGTGAAAAGCCGGTATTGGCCCCATACGAGGAATTGAACGTATCCACCTCGGGATCATACCCGGTATATTTCGTGACCAGGAACAGATTCTGTACGCTGACATAAGCCCGCAACCGGCTCAACTTCATGGCATGCACTGTATGGTCGGGGAAATTATACGCGAGTACAAAATTCTGTCCGCGGATGAACGAGCCGTTCTCGACCCACCAGGTATCGAAATGGGAATCCTGCGCGAACTTATAATTCCTGACATCGGAGATATGGGTGTCCTGATGCTGCGGGGTCCACGCATCCAGCACCGTGGCCAGGCTGTTGGCAATGGTCTGCCGGTCCTCGCTGGAATGCTTGAACGTGGCGGCGGTGTTGACGCCCTCTACAAACCGGATGTCAAACGTAAACTCCCAGTTCCTATACGTCAACGTACTGCTCACCGTCCCCGTCCAGTCCGGATAGGCATGCCCGATGATGCTGTAATACGGCCTTCCATCTTTGTTATAGATATATTTCCTATCGCCGACGTGTAAACCATGCGCCGCGGCATCGGCCTCCTCACCGGTACCATAGACCCCTATACGGGTCATTCCATAGAAGGAACCGATGGCCTCGCCGACCCGCAGGACGTTCGTCTGACCGAGGAAGTTGGGCCCGGGAAAGATATCGGCATTCCCCTGGTTGAGCTTGAGGATGCGATTCCTGTTCACCGCGACAATGAAATTGGTCGACCAGGTAAGATCATGCGTTTTGACATTCACGGTATTGAGGTTGACCTCGATGCCGGTATTCCGAACGCTGCCGACATTTTCATATACATTGGCATTGACCTCGCCTGCCGACCAAGGGATCGGCGCCTGTAACAACAGGTCTTTGGTGTTCCGGTGATACAGATCGAGGTCCATATTGACACGATCTTTGAATAGCCCCAGCTCGACACCGAGATCGGCCTGCAGACTCCGTTCCCATTTGAGGTTCGGGTTACCGATATAGCTCGGACGCAGCGTACCCTGGTTGGCGCCATTAAGCACCGTCGTGCTGGCCTGGATCTGTGCGATCGACTGATACTGGCCGATCTCCTGATTGCCGCTGACGCCATAGCTGCCGCGGATCTTGAGGTTACTGATGGTTCGGCTATCCTTGAGGAAGTTTTCCTGCGACACCCGCCAGGCGGCGCCGGCCGATGGAAAGAATGCAAATTTGTTGTTGGCGCCGAATTTCGAAGAGCCATCATAACGGCCTGTGGCGGTAAACAGATATTTCTCGTCGATATTATACGTCACCCGGGCGAAATAGGAATTCATGGTCCATTGATAATCCTGCGACTGGTCGGCCTGGCGGACCGATCCGGCATTGAGATAATGCCACTGGAAGAAGTCGTCGATAAAATTCTGCGTCTCGGCGTTCACCCATTCCTGGTTATACTGTTGCCAGGAAGCCCCGAGCAGGGCGGTCATCTTCTGCCTGTCGTCGATGGTTTTGTTATACGTGAGATAGTTCTCCGACTGCCAGTAAATGTTGGTATACGCGTTGATATTGGCATCGCCGCCCTGGTCCTGGCTGAGGTGGGGCAGGTCCATGGATGAATAGAAATTATTCTTTTGCGCATTGACGTTGAAGCCAAAATCGCTTTTGAAATCGAGATCGCCGGTGAAATGGATGACCGCATAGGCGTCGCCTGTCGTCTGCAACGTGTTGTTGAGCGTATAGCGGTCGGTGGCGGTGTGGACGGGGTTCGGGGCTCCCTCCAGCCCGGCGATATCACTGTTGCCTGCCCAGGTCCCGTCCGGATATTTTACGGGCAGCAGCGGCACTTCCTCGATGACGGCCCGGGGTACGTTGAGGGCGCCGTTGGCGTCGGATACCAGCTTCTGTGTAGACTTGATCAGATTGATGCTGCCTCCTGCCCGCAGCCAGCCGTTGACATCGTTGTCGAGGGTTAGCTTGACATTGTATCTTTTGAACCAGGATTCTACCATCAGCCCATTCTGATCCAGATAGCCGGCCGATAGGCTGTAGAGTGATTTTTCCGAACCACCCTGCACGTTCAGCTGGTGGCTGTTGGAGAAAGTCGGTTTATAGGTCTCTTTCTCCCAGTTAGTATTGTATAACGGTTTGTCGTCGGCATCGAAGAGTTTTGGCAGAGCGGCATGATTGAGCGGCACCGGCGGCGTCCAGGCGCCTCCGAGCGGATCGAACTGTGTGCCGTTGGCATAGGCCTGGTTATAGACCTGGATGAACTGCCCGGAATTGAGGGTCTTGATGTGCCGGTACAGATCGGCCTCGTTGATATTCCCATCATAGGCGACGCGGCTGGCACCGCGGCGTCCTCTTTTGGTCGTGATCATGATGACCCCGTTGGCTCCGCGGGCGCCGTAGATCGCCGTGGAAGACGCGTCCTTGAGCACTTCCAGCGACGCGATATCATTCGGATTGATAGAGTTGCCGTCGACGCCGATGACCCCATCCACCACGTACAGCGGATCGATATTGGAGTTGATGGAGCCGATTCCACGCACCCGCACCTTGGCGGCCATGCCGGGCGCATTGCTGTTGATATTGACGTCCACACCGGCGATCTTGCCTTCGAGCGCCTGCGAGACATTGGGCACGGGTTTATCCATGAGCTGATCGCCCCTGATCCCGGCCACCGCGCCGGTGAGATCGGATTTCCTGGCGGTACCATAGCCGATGACGACGACATCATTGAGTCCGCGGACGTTTTCCTTCATGACGATGGTAAAGACCAGCTGGGTACCGGTGGTGATAGATTGCGGTTGGTAACCCACCGAAGTAAAGTCGAGCGTCGCTCCCTGGTCCGGTATGGTAAGGCGGAAGCGGCCATCCGCGTCCGTCGTTGTCCCACTGCCCGTGCCCCGGATGGTGACCGAGATACCCGAAAGAGGGTCACCACGTTCGTTCGTCACGGTGCCGCTGACGACCTTGCCTTGCGGTTGGGCCTCGTCCGCGCGGGCGGAGAGATCGCTTTTTGCGGGTTCAGTGGTGACCGGCGGCGGCAAGGACTCCTGGCGCGCCGGAGAGATGACGATGGTATTTCCCACCTGTTCGAACCGGAGATCGGTGTGGAGCAGGAGGATCGATAGGATGGCGTTCACCGAACGGCTGCTGGCGGTGAGGGTAAGGTTATGTACCCTTTTGACCTCCCGTTTGTTATAAGCGAAGGTAAAGGGCGTCAGCTGCTGGATCTTGTCGAGGGCGGTCAACAGGGTCTCGTCCTTCAGTTCCAGCGAGATATAGACCTTGTTGATGTCCTGCCCGCTGGCGTTGCGGGCTTGCAGCAGTTGGATGAGACATAAAGAGAGACAAAGGCAGAGGAAGCCGATCCGCATACAATACAGCAGGCGTTTTTTGTGTTGGTAAAGCAGGTGGCGGGGCCCTGTTTCCAGGCAGGGGCGCACAAACGCTGACAATTGTAAAAATGTCATAGTTTTGATTGTTTTAAATGACGCAAACTTGTTTAAAACGGATACCTCCTTGTCAAACAGAAAGGTATCTTAACCAACTGCTCCGGGTTCCAGCCGGGGCAGTTTTTCATTGGGGCTAGTTGCAACCATCACCCGTGATCGAGACGCGACCATGGTCGATGGTATATTCCATATTGTTGATCTTAGTCAGCACTTCGATCATGGCTTCTACGGATTCGCCGCCGGTGAAGGCAGCGGTGACGGGGCAGTTCTCTGCGGCAGGGTTGGTGAAGACGACGGTCAGGTGATAACGTTTTGCCAGCTCATCCATGGCTTCCCGCATCGGTATGTCATTGAAGAGAAGCCACGCCTTTTTCCATGTCAGGGCTTCCCCGGCGTCGACAGTCGATTTCTGCAGATGGAGGTGGATCGAATCCACGGACACCTGTTCGTTACGCCGGAGGATGCTGATCTCGCCTTTGCCATTCTCGACCCTGACCTTGCCTTTGGTGACGGTGATGACGATCTGGCGTTCGTTGTGAGCGTCGATGTCGAAGGCCGTGCCCAGTACGGTCGTACGGATCGTCCCTGTATGCACGACAAAGGGTCTGGCATCGGGATGGATATCGAAATAGGCTTCGCCATGCAGGGTGACCTCGCGTCGTTTGGCGGTGAAGCCCGACTGATAGTCGAGCCTGGCCGACTGATGCAGGATGATCTTGCTGCCGTCCGGGAGGGTAATGCAGCGGTCGGCCGACGGTTGTCGCACGGCCACGGCGGGAGAGGGTGGAGGAAGGGGTATATGCGAATGGGACCGGCGAAACACGTGAAAGATCACCGCCGGCAATAAAAGAATAGCCAGGACAGCGGCTGCCCAGCGATTGAATACGATCTTACGCAGCCGTTGCCGGAAAGAGATGGCCGGAACGGGCGCCTCCTCGCCGTCAGGCGGGGATCCAGATTCGCGGCGGGCGATGATCCTGCGGAGGATGATATCGGCGCGGGCCTTGTCTTGCGGATAATAGGGTTGGGCTTCGTTCCAGGTCTCAGCGATCAGCCGGCGGAGGACGTCGTCGTGTTCCGCTTGCGCTATCAAAGCGAAGAGCTCCTCCTTTTCTTCGGGGGTACAGCGCTTTTCCACATAACGGCGGAACAGGTATGCAAATCGTTGGGATGTTTCCATACAACCAGGTTAACAGCGGCAATTGAAGCACAGGCATCTCCCGCACCTATTGAAGACTGGAAAATCGGGCGATAGGAGTAGTCGAAGACAAAATTTTTTTAGAGAAAGAAAAATTGCAAAATACCGCGGAGGGTTTTTAGCGCCTGTACCAAATGTGTCTTGACCGTATGACGCGAGATCTGCAGCTGATCGGCTATCTCCTGGTGTTTCATGCCCTTGTTGCGGCTGAGCGTGAAGATGAGCTTCTGCCGGGGCGGCAGCCTATCCAATGCCTGCTGGAACCGGATCTCGTTTTCGCGGCTAAGCACCCGGTCTTCCACGAGGTTGGCGTCCGTGTCCGATAACTCGCCGACCTGGCGGCGAAAGGCCGTCTCGCGGGCCATGTTCTTGAGCATGTCGAAGACCTGGTTACGGGCAATGGTAAAAAGCCAGTTGTCAAAACGGAGAACGTGCGGGATGCGATCGCGGTGCAACCAGACTTTCAGGAAGGTCTCCTGTACCAGTTCATCGGCCTGGGCCGAATCACCACAAACATGAAAGGCATAGGAATAGATCCGGTTTCGATAATGGTGGAAGACGATACCAAAGGCCTGTGGGTCGCCTTCGGCAAGACGGGCGAGCAGATCGTTGTCATTCGGCAGTGGTAAGGTTCTTATTGCAATATTTTGGCGGGTGTCAAACATTGCTGCAGGTTATTGATGCACGATCAAATTTATCTTAATTATCACTGATTCCAAATTTATTTGGAAGCACCTAATAGTTATTATCGAGCAGCAATGGCAAAATCCGGCTGCTAAAATATTTTTTCAAAAAAACTAACGAATTAGTTGGTAAACTAATCTATTAGTAGTAGCTTCAATAAAAATTAGGACGATCATGCAGAAACTAGCCAAACGAGAAGAACAGATCATGCAGGCGTGCTGGCACCTGGGAAAGGCATTTATCAAGGAGATCATCGCCGAGCTGCCGGACCCGAAACCCCATTATAATTCCGTTGCGACCATGGTGCGTATCCTAGAAGACAAGGGGTTTCTCGCGCATGAGACGTTTGGCAACACCTTCCGGTATTATCCGGTGGTCTCCAAAGAACAATATCAGAACCATGCATTCGACGATATCGTCCGGCAATACTTCAATAACTCGTATCCCCGGATGCTGGCCTATTTTGCCAAGGAGCAAAAGATCTCCCAGGACGAATTAAAGGAAATTCTGGAGCTTATCAAATCCCAAAAGAAATGATACCTTATATCCTCCATGTAACGGTGATCACCACCAGCTGTTTTCTTTTCTACAAGCTGATGCTGCAGAAGGAGACATTTTACCAGCTGAATCGCTGGACCCTGGTTGGCTGTCTGGCAGTATCGTTCCTGCTCCCCCTGCTGCCTGTGCCGCGGGCATGGAGCTGGCGTGACAAATGGAGCGAGCCTGTGGCCACAGCGCCGGAGAGCAAGGTCAGGGTACAGCCGGTAGACCATGAACAGGCCGGCATAGCGCCGGCGACGAACAATAGCAAAGAAGCTCTGCATAGGATCGCGGCCGCGACCCGTTTCGCCACAAGTGCGGCGTCGGCGCATATCAAAAACCGCAAGCGGAAGCCCGTTCCCGATATCGATCAACCCGAGACCGCAACCGTGCCGGCGGCCATACCGTCTTCGGCCGTGGTCCGGGGCAGTCAGTGGACCTCGCCTTCCATTGCGGGGCTACAAGGCAGCAGAGAAAGCGCCAGTACCGGGACGCCGGTAGAAAAGAAAGAAGCGAGGACGCTTGCGACATTCTTTTCCGGTGCAACATTGCTGCTCATCGTGTTCTATTGCTATCTGTTGGGTGTTGTTATTTTCGCCGGCAATTTCCTGCTGCAGCTGGCGGTGCTGATCTTTCAGTCGTATTTCCGGCCGGTGATCAGGGATGGTCGTTTCCGCATCGTCGAGGTTAGTGGCAACCGGGCGCCCTGTTCTTTTGGCAACACCATCTTTATCAACCCCGCGAACTATGACTGGGAGACCTACAACCAGATCCTTATCCATGAAAAAATCCACGTGAGCGGCCGTCATACGCTGGACATCCTGCTGGCGGAGATGGCGCTCGTGATCCAATGGTTCAATCCCTTTGTGTGGCTGTACCGGCGGGAGGTGGAGAACAACCTGGAATTTCTGACCGACGCCCATGTTCTTCTGCACCGGGAGGTGGAGCGTTCGGCCTACCAACTGAGCCTGCTCCGGGTTTCCGCTCCGCATCTGCCGTTCAGCATCACGAACAACTACAATCAATCACTTCTTAAAAGACGTATCGTCATGATGAATAGTAAGCGTTCCTCTCTCTATACGGTTTGGAAATATTTTTTCCTGATCCCTGTTCTCACCGGGTTGATGTGCGTGTTGAACAAACCGGCCATCGCCTTAGCCGAGACGACAAAAAAAATGCCTTTGCCGGCGGTATTCAATTTTCATCCGGGCCATATAGTGGCCGACACTATAAAGAAACCGGCGAAACATGCCCTCAAGGTCAACCGATCCATAGAACTTCAATCGAGGATCGCTCTGCGGTCGACGGTTGCTTTAGAGAGGCATAAGTTCGCGTTGCGGCCTGTGCAGTATGCCGTGTCTCCGACGATCCGGGTTGCCGTACGTTCTGCTGTCGACGCGCGGGTAAGGGTCAATGCCAAGAGATGGAAAATCCGGGGAATGCCGGCGGTCGACGATACTTTGCTGAGAGACGGCTCCTGGTATGCCACCAGCTATGGCGACAAGCTGAGCTTCGAGCTCAAGGCCGGCGACGACGACCATTACTGGAGCAATACGATCCGTGTGGACAAAAGCGAGATCAACCCCTTTCCGGGGCAAGGTACGGTAGAGTTCAAGCTGGTTCGTGAGGCCGGGACCATGGTCTTCAAGGGGCAGTTCGACGGCCAGGAGGGCTTCGGTCATTTTCACTATACGCCCGATGCCGCTTTTTTCCCCGCTTTGAAGGCGTTGGGAGTAGAGGACCTGGAAGACAGGCGGCAGTTCGCGTTCTTTACCATGAACATAAAAAAAGATTATGTGGATATGGTGGTCCACAACGGTTATCCGCGTATAAGTGAACGGGATCTGCTTAGTTTTGCGGCCATGCATATCGACCAGGCCTTTATCCAGCTTTGGCATGGGGCCAATCTCACCGATATGGATGCCTCCGAACCGCGTACCCTGATCCGGCTGAAGGCGATGCATATCGACCGCGCCTATATCGACGATCTCAAGGCTGCGGGTTATGATCACCTGAGCCTCCGCGAGGCAGAATCGATGAAGGCGCAGCATATCGACGGGGCTTATATCCGCTCCGTCGGCCGCGGTCCCGACAATCAACTGTTCTCCCCCCGGGAGCTGATGACTTACAAGGCCATGCATATCGACAGCAACTATCTCGGCGAGCTGCGAAAGCTGGGATATGGCAACCTGAGCATGCGTGAGGTCACTTCCCTCTATGCCCAGCATGTGACACCGGAGTTTATCCGGCAGATGCAGGAACTGGGTTATAAGGATCTTTCGGCACGGGACCTTGTGCGGCTGGCGGCGATGCATGTGACGCCCGAGTTTGTCCGCGGGTTCCACGATCTGGGATATAGCGACCTGAATGCCAATCATCTGTCCCAGCTTAAGGCTATGAACATCACGCCCGAATATGTCCGTGAATTCAGCAAGATCGGTTTCGACCATATTCCGGTGAATCTGCTGACCTCGTTAAAGGCTACGGGGATCAACGCAGAATATGTTTCGAAGATGAAGTCACAGGGTTTTGTGTCCAAGGACCTGACCAAATATATCCGGCTCAAAAACGATTTCAATTGAT
>DASZOW010000695.1:0-4775 GCA_035550615.1 Puia sp. | reverse complement strand
CCCCTGCAGATGGGATAGCTCGAGATGACAGTGACAATTGACGAAGCCAGGAGTCAACAATCCGGGATAATAGCTGACATCCGGTCCTGCCGCCGCCACAGGGACGACATCCTGCACGATGCCTTCAGCCGTGGTAATCAGCACGCTATCAGGCTCGGCCAGCCGCTCGCCGGTAAATAAATAATCGGCTTTGAATTTTCGGTAAGTCATTCCCAAAGGTTTAATTTTGCCGTTCGCTGGTTTGGCGAAAGTACCGAAGATATGCTAGACAAGTTAGAAGCAATAAAAGCCCGTTTCGAAGACCTCGGAGTGGCTTTGAGCAATCCGGAGATCGTAAGCGATAACCGGAAGTTCAGCGCCATGAGCAAGGAATACCGCAGTATCGAAAAGATCGTAAATGCCTATAGTGAATATAAGGATCTGTTGGATACCATCGATTTCAACAAGGAGGCGCTTAACGGCGACGACGCGGAGCTGAGAGATCTGGCGAAGGCGGAGGCCCCCGGCCTGGAAGAACGCAAGCTGCAGATGGAGGCGCACATCCGTCAACTGCTTATACCCAAAGACCCGCAGGACGAAAAGAATGCAATTCTCGAGATCAGGGCCGGTACCGGCGGCGACGAGGCCAGCCTTTTTGCCGGTGACCTGCTTCGGATGTATATCAAGTACTGTGAAAAGAGGGGTTGGAAAACGGCCATCCTCAGTGAAAGCGAGGGGGCCGTCGGCGGATATAAGGAAGTACAGGTCGAGGTCGTCGGGGATGACGTTTACGGCACACTCAAATTCGAAAGCGGTGTCCATCGCGTGCAGCGGGTACCCGATACAGAGACCAGCGGACGGGTACATACCAGCGCCGCCACCGTGGCCGTTATGCCCGAGGCGGAGGAGGTCGATTTCGGGCTCAGGGAAAGTGACGTCAAAATGGAGACGGCGCGTAGCGGCGGCGCCGGCGGCCAGAATGTCAACAAGGTGGAAACAAAAGTCTTTCTAACCCATATCCCTACCGGCGTCACGGTAGTTTGTCAAACCGAACGCAGCCAGCTGGGTAACCGGGAAAAAGCAATGCAGATGCTGCGAACCAAACTCTATGAAGATCAGGTCCGCAAACAGGAAGAAGAAATTGCGCGTCACCGGAAAAGCCTGGTAAGTACAGGCGACCGCAGCGCCAAGATCAGGACCTATAACTTCCCCCAGGGACGGGTCACCGATCACCGGATCGGCCTTACCGTGTACAATCTGGACGAAGTGCTCAACGGCAACGTTCAGGAATTTATCGACGCGCTGCAGTTCGCCGAGAACGCCGAAAAGATGGCCCGTCAGAATTAGTTCGCCCGGACAGATAGATTAAAATCGAATTAAAACCAATCCGGAATAGAAGTTCTACAAAAAAACCGGGCTAAAACTTGCTATAAAGCAGGAAATTGTATATCTTAATAAGGAGTAATGCTAAATAAATGTTATTACTCCCAAAGAGGGAAACGGCCTATAGATTTCCATTGTAATTTTGGGAGGTGTAAGATGGGTAGCGAAGCAAGGAAAGAGGCGTATAATATTGGCACCTGTTTTGCGTTATTAGATCGAAAGCAGTCTTTTCTATTTGACTCACATAAAGCAGTCAATTTTCTCATAAGCAGTTAGTTTTGGTTACGACCCCTGTTTCTACAGGGGTTTATTTTTTGAATGAAGTTCGTCTAACGTTCATGACTACTGCTTTTGATCTTTGTTCCGTTCGCCGATGTGAGCAGAAGAAGATTGCAAAGCCCGTAACCTATTCCTGCTCCCACCATATCGGCGATGATATCTGCGAGATCGTAATCTCTTCCCGGTATCCAATATTTTTGAACGTATTCCATGCCTATACCATAGACATTCGCAAGTACATAAAAGATAAAATAGCTTCTGGCAAGTGTGCTGATCACCGACACCCGGTTACTCCGGTAGAGACCCCACAGGAACACGAACCCGCCGAACAGGCTCGCATGGACGAATTTGTCGAAATTGGGGATCTTGAAATTCTGCTCGCTGGGTATTAGCTTTCCGGGCAAACACATCAGGATGGCGATGATCAGCGTCCAGATGACGGGGATATACAGTGCGGCCAGGTATTTTTTCAGAAATGGGATCATAATCTGGGGACATTTTTTCTTGGGATGTAGACTTTTTTCCACTCGATATCATCGGATAGGCAAGCCTGTAGCGGTTTTGCGGTCTACTGGCTCTGTAAGGTCTTGCCGAGGGACTGCATCTTTTGCAGGGTCGGAGAGGGGCTCCCGCCCTTCTGCTCGATCGTGATGGCAAAAGCCTGCGCCGTTTGGGTATTCTTCATTTTCAGGATCACATTGTCGTCTGTGGCATCGAATACCCCCAGATCTTTTGGTTTATTGCCGATCAGCGCCCAAAGCTGGTATTGCTGATCGCTGGGTAGTTTCGGCATATTCTTTACGACCAGATAGACATTGGAGGATGCGGAATCCCAGTAGACATTCGCAGACGATCTTGGCGCCACCTGGGTCCCCACCATATTGACCACGGTAACATTAGGATTGCCGACGACGTCCTTCTGTTCGTCCACGATCTTTTTGAGGATGCTCCTGGTGGTATCCAACGAGTTCTTTAACCGGTCGTTTGTGTCCGTTAGGTCCTTATTCTCCTGCCTCGTCTGAAAGTACAGGTAAGCCATACCGATGAGCAACACTACCGCCGCCGCCGCGATGATCCTCAGCGCCACAGGAGAGCGTGCCGGCTCTTTATTATTTTGCAGATTGATCGCCTCTAAAACCTTCATCTTCACCCCTGGCGGCGGAGGCACCGCATTCTCCGAGGCATACCCTTCCAATCTCTCCTCGAATCTCCTGCGTGCTTCTAAAAGCTCAGGATATTGGGCGCACAACCGCTCGAATTCGGCTCTCTCCGGCTCGCTGGCCAATCCCATCACATAGCTTTCAATGATGCCGCTTTCTATGTATTCTTTGACGTTCACTTTAGATATTCTCTTAATTGTAGTAACGCATTCCTGATACGCGTTTTGACCGTGCCCAGGGGGACCGACGTCATTTCTGCAATTTCTTCGTGTGTAAACCCCTTGAAGTAAGCCAGTTCTACCAAAGCCCGGTGTTCCGGTCTTAGCTTTTCCAGCACTTTCTTCAAGCCGATATTGTCGACATTTTGAAGCAGGACCTGGCTGACTGCGCCTTTATATACGTTATCCGGCAACTCCCGGTTTTTTTGAGAGTTTTGATAACTCTTTGACCGCAGCATATCGATACTGGCATTCCGCGCAATATTCAACATCCAGGTAAACAGCCGGCCTTTGCTTTGATCGTAGGTCTCTATTTTCCGCCAGATGTTGATGAATACCTCCTGCAGGACGTCGTCAGCCAGTTCAGAATTATCTGTAATGATCTGTTTTATAATACTATAGAGAGCTCCAGCATAGTTATCGTACAGGAACCCGAATGCCTGGTCGCTTCTTTCCTTCAAGGCCCGCACGAGTTCCTGCTCCGTATAGGTATTATGCATTCCCATCAGTGCACAATGTTGCCATAGGCGGTAGCATCCATCAATTTGTCGAGGTCGGCCGCGTCTTTGACCGTCATGCGGATCATCCATCCCTTGCCATACGGATCGGAGTTAACCAGATCGGGCGCCGAGGCGAGCTCCGGGTTTACTTCGAGGATAGTGCCGGCTACAGGCAGATAGAGGTCAGACACCGTTTTCACGGCTTCCACGGTACCGAAGACCGTTTCTGCGGCCAACGCTTTTCCTATCGTTTCCACTTCTACATAAACGATATCGCCCAATTCCTTCTGTGCAAAATCCGTAATACCGATGACGGCTTCGTTGTTCTTTTCCAGACGGATCCATTCATGATCTTTCGTATACCGTAAGTTGTCGGGGAAGTTCATGGTAACTAATTTTTTGTGATGCAAATATTATAAAAAGGCGTTGAATTTACTTGTCCCTGTTCACAATTATTTGACATAGCGGCTTCTCCGATGGATGAGCCTCATTTTCAATATCCTAACCTCCGTTATCGGTCTGTCCAGCGGCGGACCGCTGGTGGGTACGGCCGCTATGGAATCCACGACATCCATTCCCGATACGACCTCGCCGAAGATCGTATATCGCTGATCGAGATGCGGAGCGCCGCGTTTACCCTGTACGATATAGAACTGGCTTCCGCTGCTGGCGCGTGTTGGATTGACGTCGTCGTTCAGACGCGCGGCTCCCACGGCCCCGCGATGATGTAACAGGGATGGCCGAAACTCCGCCGGAATGGTATACCCCGGACCGCCATTCCCGCCCTGGCTCATCGGTTTTCCCGGATGCCCCTCGCGACTATCCGGATCACCGGTCTGGATCACGAAGTTGCGGATCACTCTATGGAATAGAAGACTATCATAGTATCCTTTTTTCACCAGCCGCAGAAAGTTATCCCGGTGCAGCGGCGTGGAATCGGAAAGCCGGATCACCAATGTACCACGGGTCGTGATCACCTGGACATCCCGATGCAGATCATTCTTCCGCAGACCATTGGATATTTGGGGATTGCAGGAAGCGGTTAGGACGAGCACCCATCCGGCGAACAGCCATGTTATGCGATGCATATTCTTATCATAATTCGTCGGGTTCTATATCGGCGAGCCGCGCGTCCTGTTGATCGAAATACAGCAGGATATGATCCTTAAGGAAGTTTTCCTGCTCCACGACACTCATCACCGGCAGGGCCTTTAGTTGATTGAAATGCGGCCAGCCCTGTTCGTCCACCCGTTCCA